>JAGBZX010000024.1 GCA_017628025.1 Kiritimatiellia bacterium
ACCAAAATTTGCAAAATCCGCTGTTCACCTTCACCTCTAACCTTCACCTAAAACTCCTAACCCCTAGCCCCTGACCACCTACTCCAATCCAATCGTCTTAATCCCTAAATTTCTAAGTTCATCATTCCGCTTTTCCCAATAAATCATATATTCATCATCGCTCATAGATGAATGAGCCTTTTCGAGGTCAGTTTTTATCCTCTCATAAATAGCGATCTCTGCATCTTGTCTCTCAGTAAGTCTTTTACCATAAGAGACAATTGAGCCACCGGCAGCGATATAGTTGCGAGCCTCGTCTTTCATACCCTCGACCATTGCTTTTATCTGCTTAACCTCGATTGAGTCGTTAGGCTTAATCTCGCATTTATTCTCAAGGGCAGTAGCAAATTCCTTTTCGGTAGTATTACGCTGTCCAGCCTTTACACCAGGGATAGCGAACGAGGCGAGAAATCTATCGCCCTCAAGCTCAAAAACGTCACTCCAACCATTGCGAATACCTTTCTCAATTATAGCGACATCGCCAATAACCTGCCGTCTTGCATTGTCTTGAGATGGAGTCTCAATGACTGCAATAGCTTTGGAATTTTCGTTAGAGGTTGTGTTTGAAATGCTATTAGTTTTGGAGCGCGAACCGCCGAAATACGCGACAACTCCAACAGCAACTGCAACGATAATTACAATCGCCGCTACTACTCGCCTGCGAACGCCGCGTATTTCGCCATTGGCTTTAGAGCCATCTGCCGCGGTAACTTTGATTGCTTTAATACCTTTGGCTCGTAACGCGGCAAAAACTTCTTCGCGAGATGCGGCATTCATCGTTTCTTCATGCCGCACCCCATCAGATGTCTTATATGCGTAAATGTATTTCATCGGGAAATTTCAGTGTACCCCTTGTTTGCAGATTTAGGATTTGATACAATATGTGTTGAACCCCTAGATGGGTTGCTAACCACCCGTGAGGCTCTGCCGATGCGGCGCAGGGGCTTGACCCGAAAGGCGAAAGCCCCTTGCATTTTTTTGAGATAATGAAAAAGACGATAATTTATATAGATGGGTATAATCTTTACTACGGGCTTCTCAAAAACAATCCCCGCGGGAAGTGGCTTGATCTTAAATCTTTTGTAGCTTCGCTTCTCCGTCCCGACCATGAGATTGCGGCTATCAAATTTTTCACTGCCCGCATCCGTCCCTATCCATACGACATCGCGGCAGTTGAGAGACAAAAGATCTATCTTCAGGCACTTTCGTCTATTGACAAGATTCAGGTATGTGAAGGGTTCTATAATAAAAACAAGGTTTGGCTTCCTCTTCTGAACGAAAAATGCAAATCTTGTTCCGAATCCAGAAATGGAATGGCGCGAGTTGTGAAATTTGAAGAAAAGAGGTCGGATGTCAATATTGCAGTCTCTGCCATGATTGATGCGGCTCGAACTGATGCGGAATGTTTCGTGCTCATTACTGGAGACTCGGATCAAGTTGGCACAATTGAAGCCTTGCGCTACGAGTTTGGGAAAAAGGTTCTTGTGTTCAATCCTCATGCCGCCGTTTCCGATCATCTGAAAAGAGCGGCTTCTTACTATTCGCATATTCCTGTGACTCTGCCTGAATCGTGCCGTTTGCCAGATTCCATTGTTATGCCCAACAACAGAATTCTCCATTGTCCTTTGGCATGGATGTAATCTTTGAAGGTGTGAATATCGATATCTCATTTACCCAACGACTAACTCCTCTTCCCTTTTCCCTCTTCCCACTCTCATCGACCTTTCTTAGGATCGAATTCTATCTTCATAGGATTCTTGGGCGTAGCGTGAACCTTATCCCAAATAGCCTTTTGCCATTCATTAGAAGGCTGAGGAGCCCAACCCTCTGCACAAGCTTGTCTATATGTTCTTACTTGAAATGTTTTAATTCCTGAGTCACGAAGGAAGCCCTGTACTGTCAAAAGAACATCGCCGGGAATGTGCTTTAATTGTATTTTATCAAAGTCCTTTTCCTCGGTAACTTGGCTAAGTAAATGCCCTGTAGAAGCCCTATTGCCAGCTCCACAAACAAGGCATAATGCCCTAACTATGCAAGCTTGCACTTTATTCTCTGAAAGATTGGGAATAAGGGATGTATTTATAAAAGCAAATCGTTGATCCGGTACAGTAACGAGCATTGGCATCGATTCATCAGCTATGAGAAATACACCTGCAGTAGCTTTTTGATTTTTCAATATCGAAGCGCCTTGATTAAGGCTAGCCTGATCAACATTATGAATCTTGTACTGAACCCTCAATTCTTCACTGATTTTTTCTGCTGCCTTCTCTAAGGATTTGGCGGCTACCTTACTGTTAGCATTGACAAATAAAATATGTCCTTCGCCAGTTCCAGGCTTTTTAACGAATCCGCCATATTTCTTCGTCATTACCTCCTCACGTCTATTTGCAAAACCCTCAGATACTTTTGGCTTCTTGGCTTTATCAATCTCACCGAAGGTGACAGACGCTAGTGTAGCAATTGCTATAAGAATAGTGTATTTCATTCATTCTCCTCTATTTGTTGTGCTTGTTGTTCTCTTTTTAGACGTGCTTTAATAGCCCATAATTTTGGACACGCTAATGGTTTAGCGCCTCGTTTTGCAAGTAATTCATTGGCGGCAGCTGTAAAATCTTCTAAGTCTTGAGGCGTATAACTACTATCTCTTTGAATCTTCGCTAATTCTGCTTTTAGTTCAAATCTATATGACTGCATCTTGTGAAGTTCAGCTTCAGTTTCCTGCATTATTTCTGCAATATCTTCGCCGCGCTCCATAGCAGCTATCAATTCAGCGCGAGCTGCAATAACAGCCTCTTTAAGAGCAACCTCTTCTGGAGTATCGTCTGGCTTAATCTCGACAGGCTTAGAATCTTTAAGAGACTTTTTGAAATTTTCTTCAAAGCGATTGCGCTTATAATTTAAGGTGCCGATAATTAACCCACCAGGCTCAATCGCGAGAACTCTCGCAATTTGAGAGTCGCATGTATGCTTAAAAAGTTTCTTGCGCGGCGGACGCTTAGCTAATTTACCTTTAACGACCTTGCCGTACGCATCGTGTGTTATTTCAACTGAATTTGAAGGTGAGGAATTGGCTCCAGGTTTAACTGCTGTAACAGCATTTGTCGCTGAGTCAGCAGTTTCCGTAGTAGACTCTGGCTTATACGTAGAAACTGTCTTGGTTCTTGTCTTATCCTTAGGTTTTTTAGCAACCTCTTTAACTGAGACAGCGTCCTTAAT
>JAGBZX010000025.1 GCA_017628025.1 Kiritimatiellia bacterium
ACCTTGTATTATTTTTGAAAGGTCTTCAAACTCACCAGCAAAATTAGAATCTGGATAATGATCAAAATCATCATATTTAATTGTCAATCTACCATTTTTACGCATCTGAGGCAATCCGACCCAAGGCGATGCAATATAAAAAGATTGCTTGAGACCAAACAATTCCTTTAAAGGCGCATCGGGAATTAACTTACGTGTTGTTATTTCTTCATGCACACCATAAACCAATTCTGCATCCTCAGAGAATAAGACTTTTTCAGCATCCATAAGCCACTTTATATCATAATACTCCATGGAAGTAGCATAATTATAAGCATCATATATCCTTGCATTTAAATGCTCTTTATACTTACTAAGGCATTCTGTATATTTTGACCTGAATACTTGATATACCTTCTCTAAATCAGCAGCATAATCTTCCCCTATACCCACGGCGCGAATAAATGCTGCGTATGCTCTTTTCGAGTCGCCTTGAGACATTTTTTCTTTATACGATTCAAATACTTTTTTTGTATATACATCAAGTTTTTCTAATACTTCACAAAACTGTCCACGCCCTAATTCATTTTCAAAATCCGAAGATGCCATCTCTACAGAAAGTAACGATAACATTTCACCCCTATTCAACCGTTCACCAAGTATTGCAATCTGAGTAGCCCAACCTTTAAGAGGACGCCACGCGATCAACTCAAGCAATAAAGGATATCTCGCGCTCAGGTTAACAATCTGATGTATCATTCTAGCCAATGTACTCTTACCAGAGGCATTAATGCCAGATAATACCGTTATTGAATCTAATTCAATATCAGCACTTTTTATAGCCTTACTATTTACCACAGACAATTTATATTTTGCGCTCATTTTAATCTCTCTATTTTTATAACTTCCTGTATATACAATCTACTAAATCAAAAGACCAAACTCTCGCCCCATGGGGTATGTAGCCGAATACCTCATCACAAATTTTTGAATTATTCTATTGTGCCTCTTCAACACAACGATATTATACCATTTAGACGATAAAATTACCACAATTACAGTAATTTTAACCAATAAAAACCTATTAGGATCAAATAGTAATTTTTTAGGTGAAGGTCAAAGGTGAAGGTGAACAGTGGCGGTTTTTAGCCGTGTAGAGGTGGAGATGGGGAGAAGTTTGGGACCACTGTGCGTGTTTCGAATCGATATGATCCAAAGTTTATGAGAAGAGCCTTCTTGAATCCTGTAATCTTCAAATAGTTAAGAACTTGCGCGTAATGCTCTCCGGCAAGTGCACTGACCGCCTTTAGTTCCAGGATCAACTCTCCGTTCACCACCAAATCCGCAAAATACTCGCCCAACAAATACCCATCCTCATCTCTGACCTCAAGTTTCTTCTGTGATTCTACACAATATCCCGCTTTCTCCAACCGGTGCTTCCGGCATTCTCCATCTCTTATTCCCTTCCCTTCTACACCTCTACACGGCTAAAACAGACAACGCTCCGTACGTCGCAATAACATTGAGGAATATTCGCCGATTAGCTGTCATCTTAGGGGTTGGGTGTTAACTATTTTATGTAACTTTTTTGTTAATTCTTCTAAACTAAGTCCCACGTTTACGAATTCAAGCCCAACCTGTACGGTGCTATAATATTCAAAAATATGAGACGATTAAGAATCATTGAGTAGTTGGAGTTGTGAGTTCGAGTTGGAGAGTGGCGGTTTTATTTAGGTGAAGGTCAAAATTGATGGTGAACAGTGAAAGTATAGATGGTAATTTAATTATTTAATTATTGAAGTTTATTTTCCTATAAACACACCTAGATCTGGCCTATCCAACTCTTTATACAAAATATCTAATATTCTTAACAAATGATTTGACTCGCGCTTAATAGCCTCCTTAGATGCCTGCAAAATCTCATAAAGTTCATTAATTTCAGATGGCATCAATTTACTATTAAGACCTCTCAATATTACACTGGCATTTATTCTCTGGCATGTCGTGACAAAATTTAACAAAGTATTTGCGTCCGAAATTTCACTAGGCCCTCTTGCTGGTATCGCACTATGTATATACGGCATCACAGCCAATACTTCCGTGTCCGTATCAGAAGCCGTCGCATATTTTTGAATCATATTAAATGTCAGGACTACATTAAGCCGCACTTTTTCCTCAGACGGATCATCTGTCACAATTTTAACCAATGTATCACATAAATTATTCCTATAGGTCAATGCTTTAATAGCCCCGATTATTGCATCGTGTGCTTTAATATACATAAGATGTCGTATATTAGCTTCTGATGCAACTCTCTGCGCTTTTATTGATGCGCATCGATTTATTACAGCACCTACTATTACCCCAACCAATCCAATAATAGCTTCACTCATAAAAATCTTCTTGTTAATTTATTTTCTGACACATCATTAAACTCTAACTCGAACCTTTCCGCTATCAGCGGCTCACTACTCTGCGAACTCACAAAAAAAACTATCGTTCTTTTGACTTCAGTTCCGCTATAACATTCTCTAGCACATACCCATCACTCATCAACTGAAGACCATACTTTGCATCTGACAATTGCTTGTATGTTTCTGTTGAATAGAAGATATCCAACGCCTTCTCTTCATCAACTTCAAGCGCTGAAGCAAGGGCCATAATGATTCTCGCCTGCTTTCTCCATAAAACATTGTCACGCATAATACACCTTATAAAATTTCAGCTCCAATAAACTTAAGACATGTATCAATCACAACTTGAGAACGAATGCATATCTGATGATTTACCTTTTTATAAATTAATTGGCCCAATGCCTGCTCTGCTGTTATTATGCCATTTTCATAATCTTCGACGGTATCAATTACATTATCATTAGCAACGCCACCTTCTATCACATCGTACTGAAGCTGCAATTCTCCTCCACGCCTACAATCAATCACATAATTTAGCCATTCCATATCATACGCATCAAACACCTTATAACGCGCACCTAACATATTCTTGGCCATCGCTTCATTAAAATCATAAGTGTTCAACACTGGCTTACCATATCGAGTACGACTTGCAATAACCCTAGCCCAAGATTTAGCTTGATCTGAAAGACTTGAGAGATAGAACCCTCTACCAAAATCCACCCTGGCGCGCCCAGCTTCCACCTTTGGATTCGCTACACTAACATCAGACCCGTGAAACAACTGAATCATACACCGGCCTCCCAATTTTTCAAAGTTGTTATGGTATCTTCTGCAACCCAATCGAGACTTTGGGTATGCAAGTCATCATACATTGCGATTAAACGATTGTGAATCAAGTCTTGAGCTTTGAGCCGATCATGCATAACCTGACCCGAAACACCAAGCTTTCGAGCGCCACTCTCAATCGCCATCACAGCAAAGTGTATGCGCTTATGTACATCAGATTTATTGAACGCATTCATACCCATAACTCTCCCTTCATCCAATCTTGTAAATCCCATCAATCCTGTAAAACCCTCTCATCAAACAATCTCCAATTCCTCTATTCACCTTCACCTCTGAAAAACTCGAACTCCAACTCCTACTATCTATTTCCCGTTCGGATTTACCGAAGTGACTGTACCATCTGGTAATTGCCAAACAAGTTTTCCATTCAAGGAATAAACATTCGCTATTCCCTTGCGCCGATTTTCTTCCTGCGCAAGTTGAACGGCTTCAGATATAATTCGATATAACTTTGTAGTAATCTCGCTCATAAATCCTCCTTAAATTTCAAATACAATTCTTCTGACAATATCAATGCGTCATCACTTTTATGACCTTCTGCTACAACGACAATTGCACCTGCAAGTATATATAATTTCGGCGTTACCATTCTTCAACTCCATTCTTAACTCCATTACTCCAAACTCCCCCACTTCTCAACATATTCCACCACATGGGGTATGTAGCCGAATATCCCATTACAAACTTTTGATTTCTATTATCACATCTCTTTAACACAACATTATTATATCATTTTATGTAACTTTTTTGTTACTTTTTACACTAAGCACCACATCCACGCTTCCAAACTCAGAGCGTATATCGCAATGATGTTCAAGATTTCTGGCGGTTAGAAGTCATTTTAGGGGTTAGGATTTAGGTGAAGGTCAAAGGTGAAGGTGAACAAAGGTGATTGTCATTAATGCGAAGCGCTCATCTAAAGGAAATTTCTTAATTTCCTCATACACGAGCCCCACAAGCTCAACCGATTTTTGCCAGACTATTAATTTTCTATAACCAAAATCTTCCATTGTTCACCTTCGCCTTTCACCTTCACCTCTACCACCCAACTCCATCACTCCCTCACTTCTCAACATATCCCGCCCCATGGGGCATGTAGCCGAATATCCCACTCTCGAATTGTTTTGAGTTTTCTCTCTCATAACGCTTACATTAATATCATTTTTTGTATTTTTTTGAAAGTTTCCTCCTCCACCTAACCTTGCACCTAACCTTGCCTTGGAAGAAAATTTCATGTCCCTTTTCTTAAAATGAGAATTATGTGCGGAAAATTCTTACCACATTGCCACTTTTGTGATATTTCGCAAAAATTAACATTATATGCTGATTACTACAAACTATATCGGCTTTATACTGAAGAGAAAACTCCTCCTAAGCCATCCGCACCGACAGCCGCGCCGTGAGGGTTTTGTTTGCTAGGCTTTCTTAATTCCCACATACAGTGGGATATGACCATTGGGATCTTAATTTAGATTATTTGCCAAGAATTTTTTCAAAGTATGGCAGAACTGCATCACGCCAAACCGCATAACCCTTGGGGTTAGTATGAAGAAGGTCTTCCATATAAATCTTAGTGTTGCCCTTCTCATCAACTAGTTTATCGTTAAAATCAACCCAGATCACATTCTCTCCATCAGCAAAAGTTTTAGTAATTTTGTTAACCGCTTCGTTTCTTATACGGTTTTTATCCTCACTCGACGCGCCGCGAGGAAAGATCGGAAGCAAAAGCACTTTTGCTTCTGCGTGTTTAGAACGAATAACCTCTAAAATGCGCTTTGTGCCTTCTGCAATATCACTAGGCTTATCTCTACCATTATTAGTGCCAATCATCAACATGAATAATTTAGCCTTATATCCTTCAAGCTCTCCATACATCATTCTCCAAAGAACATGCTGCGTGCGATCACTACCATAACCAAGATTAAGAATAGAATACCTTTTCTTTAGTTCTGCAAAAAGAGCTACGCCTTCACCGCCTTTACGCTCCCAGCGATGCGTAATAGAATCTCCTACAAATACTAAATCATATTCCTTTGGACCATTGATAATTTCATTTCTCTTTTCAAGTGTGCGAGTTTTCCACCAAGGTGATTTTGCAAAAAAGTTCGTTGGTTTTATCGGCGCAGGAATTTTGTTGGATTTCTTAGGCGCAACTCTACCTTTGACGACTGCTCCCTTAGGAGCATTAAGCGCGCGATCTATAATTGGCACCAATTCTTTAGCTATGACTTCATAACCATAATCATTAGGATGAAGACGATCATTCATAAATTTCTTTGTATCGCCCTTTTCATCAACAAGCTTATCATTAAAATCACACCAGATTACCTTCTTCCCATCACAAAACTCAACGATAACTTCATTTACAACTTTATTGCGCTTCCGAACTGCATCAGAATCTGACGCGCCTGATGGATAGATGGCCGTAAGCAGAATTCTCGCCTCTGGCTGTTTTTGCTTTATAATTTCGAGGATTTTCTTTATACCATGAATCGTATCAATTGGTGGCTCTTTCTCAAATGAATGGTGACCCGCGTTATTGCATCCAATTAATAAAACTACAACCTTTGCTTTGTAGCCATCAAGTTCACGACCTTGCGTTATGCGCCAAATAACATGCTCCGTCCTGTCCCCCGAGACACCTAAATTAAGAGCCTTGCGAGGGCCATCAACGAAGTTATCTTTCCAAGATTGCTTCTGTTCCCAAAAATGCGTAATACTATCGCCGATAAATACAACATTAGCGACACTGCTAGTTATACTATTAAGAAATTGTTCGTGACGCTTTAATTGCCAAGCATCTTTTTTATCACCCCATTTATTAGGTGTTACCGCACGAATATCTGCATGCAATGACGAAGCTAAAACTAAAGACAAAACAAACACGAAGCGCGTAAAATTCATAACTGATGCTCCTTTAAAAATGGTTGTCCGGCCTGGATTCGAACCAGGACTAAGGGTATCAAAAACCCCTGTGCGGCCACTACACCACCGGACAATCGCAAAGCAATTTAGTGCGTATTATATCATATTCTACACCATTTGGTATAGATAAATTATTGGCAAATCCAAAAACCGTAGCTCCAGAGCCTGACATCCTAGCCATTTCTGCGCCCGCGCCTTTAAGAAATTCAAGAGCCTCTCCTATTTTTGGATACAAATCTATCGCCGCATTTTCTAACTTATTTGGACCAAAGGACGGTTTGTTTTTATAATTTTGAAACACTAATTTTGTTGACGAATGAACGCGAGGATTGACTAAATAAACATCTTTATTAGGCAACTCTGAAGGACGAGAGATACATTCAACTAATTCTCCTCGCCCGCGCATTAAAACTGCAGAACGGTAATGTTGTGCCAAAACTAGCGCAGGAACATCGCTACCAACAAAAGCGGCTACCTGAGCTAATTCTTCTGGCGAGCATCCTAGGTTAAACATTTGATTTAGTAGCCGCAAGACAGCAGCAGCATCTGCGCTACCACCACCTAAACCTCCACCAACAGGAATCTTCTTGTCAACATTAATATCAACTCCACTCATTAGTGAGGAAGGCTTATATGACTTAAGTGCTTGATATGCCTTAATACACAAGTCATCCTTGTAACCCAAATTAGAAGTCACAAGCGAGTCATTTCTTTTAATAATCTCAATAGTATCATTAAGCTCGATTGGCAAAACAATCGAGCTTAATTCATGGTATCCATCTTCCCTCACGCCCAATATATCAAGCGTGAGGTTTACCTTAGCATAAGCTAATATTTTCACTTCTGGATCTGGACTTTCTTCATCATTTGCATCATTGCAATACCAGAGGCTGCAGGTCCAATCGCTTTAATTTCATCAGCAGAAATGCGGATAAGCGACTCGTGCTTGTTACCCTTCTTCGTTGAATACCACGCTATACCAGCAGAATTATCCTGCGGCAGAACATCAAAGACGAGCGTTTTTATTTGCTCACGCTCTGCCGATTCAACATTCTCAAGTATCACGCTCTCCAATGCCTTTAAAAGAGAATTTACCGAAACGAAACCGACGAGATAATTGTTCGCTTTCTGAATTTCTGGCAACGTATTTATTAGGCGGCTAGAAATCGCAGCGCTAGGCTTATAATTTCTAACTGTCACGGTCGTGCGCTTCATGGAAGGAGCCTCAACAGCGGAGGATTTAAGAGCTTCAAAATCAGCACGAAGGACATCGCAATTTACCTTACCACTGCACTTGGCTTCTTTTATGCTCTTAACGCCCGAAAGTAAAGACTTGGGGTCTATTGTTATATCAACGAAGCCTTCATTGCATACAAAAGAAATAAACGAAGAAATATCTATGCCATTTTTCTTTAACGTTTCAATGATTTTATCGCATCCAACCTTTTTAGAATTAGCCCCCTTATTCATCGCTATCATGTAAAGCGCATCACTGGGGATATTTGAAAGAATTGAATTATCCAACAATTTATCGCCGATTTTATCTAAGTTTGAACCCTTTACAACAGTCATAAAATGACGAATATCAATGCCAGCGTTCGTCATTTTTAAAGAGAAATCGAAACTATCAACATTCTTTAAAAGCTCTGCTTTTGCATGAGAGTTAAGTTCGGACTGCTCTAAAGCACGGCGAGTTACCTTAGCGCGAATGATATCCTTACCAATTTTCTTTTCAGCTAGCTTCGTGTATTTTAGTATCGCACGAGCACGGCGGGGATCAGATGAAACTCCTACCCAATCTCCTGACTTAGCAAACACTGCATATAATTCATTGGATACTTTAATAACACCGTTTGACTCTACAGCATCTGGGTTGTTTTGTAAAATTTCAGCCTTTGTAGAGGCAACTGGATAAAGGCAACCGCCGCAAATCTCACCATGATCAATTATTCCAACAATCATGGCACCGACACCAGTGCGTGACTCGCCGAAAATCATCGCTAAAGGATTGCTAGAGATTGCCTGCGTCGCCATCATGCTCAGCATAGGATTACCTAGCATCATACCTAAATTTGAAATATTTTCGACAAGCGTTTGCGTGTCATTTAACTTTACGTAACCTGCCAACTCATCCTTTGCAGAAAGCTGCAACGAGAAGCAAATCGCGACAAACATTAATATTCTTTTCATTTTATTCTCCTCAACTTATGGTATATGCGTATTATGATATCATTTTACATTTATATTTGTCAATGCAAAATAAATTCTTTGTAAAACCTCATAGTTGTGATATAATTCACATAATACTAATTAGGAGGATGATATGAAATTAATAACAACTACCATTCTTGCGCTCATTTCACTATTATCATTTGCTGCGCAAGACAAAAAAACAGTTAAACCCAAAACACCCGCTCAAATAATACAAGAGAAACTTGATGCAATTGATGAGAAAATGAAAAAAGAAAATTGCATTAGTAATTTCTCTTGTTGGAACGGCTATTTCTGTCGCAAATGGAATACTTGCCCCTCTGGCCCTTTATCACAAGATAAATTAGATGCTATTAGCGATCGCTACATTGAGTTAATTGAGGAAAAGTTAAAAATCGCTCCTAATAGCATACCCGTCAAACTTGAATATATTGAAGCTCTAATGTTTAGAAGCTTCTACCCGAAAGCCTTAGCCGTCTGTAACGATGTTGTTCTAAGTCTTTCAAAAGGAAAACGTCCAAATGGTCGTTATGTTGCTGCCGCCAAATATCGCTTAGCAGAAATTCAATTCGCAACGGGCGACAAGGAAGCAGCCCTAAAAACCCTTAAATCTCTCATTGATGCCAAAATCAACACTTCTCACCGCTATCAAGTAAATTGGTCTGCCTTGGCAAATTGCGCATATCAATTTCTTTCTGGCGCCACGCCTTGCGCTCTCAATCTTCCTGTTTGGTCTGGCGCAAAAGCTTATCCAGAGCCTCAAATCTCGACATACACAGAAAAATTCGCTCCTCTTACTAGTGTAAAAATAAAACTGAATAATCTCTGCCCTAAAGACGCGCGAGTAAACCTCCTTGTCCGCAAACTCAAAGCTCGTGGAATTAACGCTTCTATTGACAGCAAAGGCGAATATGAAATAACTCTTTCACTTGATGACAACGCCAAAGTCGACAAGAGCGAAGGCTATACTCTTGATATTTCAGAAAAAAGCGCTATCGTGAAAGCTCGCGATCTCCAAGGCATTCTTTGGGGCGTCGTCTCTTTCGTCCAATGCTTATCTAATACAGAGAAATCTGTGCGCATTTGCTCTATTGAAGACTGGCCTTCGACTAGTTGGCGCGGATACGAGTCTGTACCTCTTTGGGCTCACACCACAGAATACACAATTTTCAGCAAGTTGAACTATGCCGTTATTCAGCGCTATCCGATGGATTATGGCAATGACTCACCTCTCAATGTCTTCCAGTGCGAAAGTCTTGCTAAGGAATTCAAAGATTTCGGTCTAAGGCTCTGCTTTGGCATCTCAAATCACACAATGGGGCTTAACTGGCCCTACTTATCAGAGCCCATCGTAAATATGCATATTGACCGCTGCTCAACATTTGCAAAAATGGGCGCCAACGTTTATTACCCAAATGACGACAGCCGCTATCCAGCCCATCCTGATGATCTTAAAAAAGGATTAAGACCTTCTGACTTCGATGCTAAACACGTTGATAAAGTCTTCCGCGCTGTAAAAGCAAAATATCCTCACTTTAAAATGATTTACTGCCCGCCCTTCTACTGGGGCCCTGATTCAAGCGCACCATATCCTGATGATAGAGAAAAATATCTCAAGAGCATGCGCATATTCCACGAAGAAATTGATATTTTCTGGACTGGCGGTCAGGTTAAAGGTTATAACAAATCAAAACGCCAAGTTGATTGGTTTAAAAATTTAACTGGCCAAAAGCCAGCTATCGGCCAAAATGGCACAGGACCTCATAATCTTTTAACCTACATCGTCGACGAAACTGATTGGAATGGTTGGCACTACCCCGGGTTCTTTGAAAATGACATAAAAGCATTTCTTAAAAACTCACACCTTCCAATAGAATGCCCTCAGCTTTCTACGCTTGGTGACTGCCTTTGGAACCCAAAGGGCTATGACAAGAAAAGATCCGTTCAAAATGCCGTTGCCCAGTTACTTGGCAAGGACATGTATTCTATCCTAAAACCAGGCCGCGATGCTCTTACTTACTTTGACAAATACAAGTACGGTCAAGTTACCGCTGACATACTTTTTGAAGACATAAATGATCTTCGTAAAAAACATGAAATAGCCAGCAACAGTTGGGAACAGGCTATAAAATACAATCCACAAGTTCGCGCATATGGGCACTTTGGCTCAGCCGTTTCGTTTGTGGCAAAAGCAGTGAAATCAGCAGCAAACCCACCTGACTTTATGAAAAAATTCGCCCAGTATACTGGACCAGCTAGAGAAGTAGCAGAAAAAGAAACTAACTTCGATAAAACTAAAGGCGATATGCTTTTCTTGCCTACTGATATGACTGGTCCATTTAATACTTATTACAATCATAAGTCATTAAAGGATCATCGTTTTATTAAATGCATTCGAGCCAAAGATACGCAGTTCTCCGAAACTCAGCTCAGTTTTGAATGCGATCCATTCCCGCCTGCCGGTGATTATGAACTAATTATCTGTGCGCTTGATGATGAAGTAAAAGGCTTTAACCCGATGGAGATTTCAGTTAATGATACTGTATTCTACTCTGATGTCCCAGAATTTGCAGAGCACGGCTATAGCATAAAGAAGTTTCGTATACCTGCTACTTTAATGAAAAGGTATAACAAACTTAAAATTAAAAACACAGCTTCTGGAGCTAACTCAAACGGGCCTCCCTACTTTGCTATCGCCTATGTAGTGATCAAAAAGACTGGCGAAAAATAACTTGTCTAAAATGAAAGCATTAACTGATATACTTTCGGAAGTTCAGGAGAAAATTGCCGCGGCCGCCGCTCGCGCTGGTCGCGATGTAAATGATGTTGAAATATTGGCTGTTACAAAAACGCACGGCGAAGATGTCGTGCGCGAAGCTTGGCAATCAGGCTTAAGCATAATGGCTGAAAATAAAGTCCAGGAGGCGGCGTGGAAAAAGCCCGCTTCGCCTTCTGGGCCATCATGGCATCTTATTGGTCACCTACAGACTAACAAGGTACGCCAAGCGCTTTCTCTATTTGACTTTATCCATAGCGTTGACTCTATTCGTCTTATTGAAAAATTAAACACCATATCCGAAGAGACTGGAGCTCGCCCTGGGATACTCCTTGAAGTAAATGTTAGCGGAGAAAGTTCTAAAACTGGCATGTCTCCAAATGAAGTTGACAAAGCAGTAGAGTTACTCTTAACTTCTCCTCGTCTTTCATTTGAAGGCTTTATGACCATGGCGCCATTTAGCGATAATCCAGAGGACTCACGACCTTTTTTTAGAAGGCTTCGCCAACTAAGAGACGATGTTGAAAAAAGATTTTCACTATCGCTACCTCGCCTTTCGATGGGCATGAGTAATGACTATGAAGTAGCAGTAGAAGAAGGTGCTACATGGTTAAGACTTGGCACAGTGCTTTTCGGCGAACGCCCAAAAATCACTAAAAAAACTAATGTCTCTTTTTCGGGTTTGGACTCATATTCAGGCGAAGGGCCTACATTTAAAATTCTAGATTAATATGAACCGCAGAGAATTCTTAGCGTTAGCAACGTGTGCAGCAACATTTACGAAAGGTTATACTGCAAATGCAGATAAATCTTTAATCGCAGACATCAAAGAAGCCGTTGAGTTATTCGAGTCTACAACAATGTTTGACTACGAAAAACGCCTCGGTGCTTTAGAAAAAGCTCAGCGCGTCATATACGCGATGAAAACAGGCGTTCCCTTCTTAAAGCATCAATCCGCAGGCCTTTCTCTTTCCGAAGAGGACGTTGCAAAGACCCATGCTCTTCATCCAGCTCTTTGGTGGTATGACAGAGCTTTTGAAAAAGTTCTTAAAGAATTTCAAGAGACAAAAGTCACTACCAATAAGCCTGCTATTTGGTATATCTATAACATGGGTATCGTAGTAAAAACCAGCACCGTCTCGTTTTCTATCGATCTTAGCCATAGACAAGGCGTAAAGTTCGCTCCGCTTCTTGACTTTGCTCTTACTACTCATAGTCATGGCGACCATTGGTCGCGTGAATTTACTAATGCTATGCTGAAAAATGGCAAACACGTAATCTCAAATTTTTTACTTGAGCCAGGCTACTACTTTAAGGGCGATAGAAAAACTTATACTTTTGGTGATGTAAAAGTTCATGTAAGTGAAGCTGACCACAATAAAAGACTTTTAAAAGCAATAATGTGTTTTGAAGTTGAATTCGGCGGCGAGAAACCATTTGTTATTTTCCATTCCGGCGACACTCATAGAGCTTCGTGCTTAAGACCGATAAATCCTAATCCTGATATCTTTATGGGGCATTGCGCTATAGGCCTTAACTTCAATGTCGCTTACACAACATCTATGCCTGCTAAACTTATGCTACCTTTGCATCATCAGGAGTTAGGCCATCTCGGCGGCAAATATCGCTGCGTTGGCTTCCATGAAGAACCTAAAAAATATATGAAATCTCTCCCCGAAATTGGCGCTAACACTGCGTTACCAGTGTGGGGAGACAGGATTTGTTAAGCGTTCTTACGCCACCAAGACAAATATTCTATATTGCCTTTTTCTTTGCCTGGGACTGGGGATTGAGCTATGCCCATTAACTCTAGACCAAGTTGAGTAATAGCGAAATTTTTAATTTTCTCGCATGCTTCTAGCCTTAGAGCTTCGTCGCGCACTAACCCGCCAGGAGCATTGCCCTTTCCTACTTCAAACTGTGGTTTAATTAACGCCACAATATCCCCATTCGGTAAAAGCACATCAACAATCGGGGGAAGTATCAATTCTAAAGAAATAAACGACACATCCGTCACTGCTAATATTGGTGAGCGCGGCAAATCAGCGCTCGTCATGAATCTAGCATTAAATTTTTCTTTAACCCAAACTCTTTCATCCGTCCTTAGTTTATAATCAAGTTGATTGGTGCCAACATCAACTGCCATGACATACTCTGCGCCGCGTTGTAACAAGCAATCTGTAAATCCACCTGTTGAACTACCAACATCTAAACAAGTCTTACCCTCTGCAGAAAGCCCTTTATCTCCCCACAAAACAAACGCCCCCTCTAACTTTTCTCCACCGCGAGAAACAAATCTACGAGGGCTTTCTACCTCTATTACAGTTTCTTGAGTTACTTGCCTAGATGATTTTCTTTCTACCTGTCCTTCTACGCGAACTTTACCCTCCATTACAAGGGCTTGCGCAAGAGTTCTGCTTGAGGCTAAGCCCCTGTCAACAAGCATCACATCTAGGCGTTTTTTCATAGTCCGTCGTTAAGCCACGTAACTTTTCTAATCTGGTCTTGTGAATATGTGCGCACAACTCCAGGCTTTTCTTCTATTGTGACACCTTGAGAACTCTTGCCCTTATATACGCCAGTAACCTTCTTGCTGACTGTCTCAATTTCAACATTAGGAGTGAATGTGCGTTTTAACTTAACATTAGCCTGAGAGCGTTTGCCGCGAGAAATATTTGGCTTGCGAGTAGCGACCTTAAACCCTTTGCGTTCTATACGTATTTCATGCTCACCTTCAGGTATGTCTTCAAGAATAAGAACCTCACTCTTTGTCTCATCATCAGCCCCTGATTTAGTACGCCCAACCAACTTACCATCTAGGTAAACGCTTGCTCCACCAGGAAGCGTAGTAATACCTAGCGATCCCATCTGGCTTTCTAGAGTGTACATCTTTGAAAACGTCTTATCATGCTCAATCGTGATTTTCTCTGCGATTTTTGTATATCCTGGTGCTTCTATTTCTACATCATACTCACCAGCTGGCAACTCAATTTGAATAGCACCATTACCCTGGTCTTTACCATTAATTTTGATTCTCGCCTGCGGAACTGTTGTAGAAAGTTCAGCTTTGCCAGGCATGCCCGTTAGCGGGATATCAATACTCTGTATGCCTCCAGGCATTACATCTATTACGCGCTTATAATCAGCGTAGCCAGGCAACTTGAGTGTAATACGTGCCTTACCTTTTGGCACTGTTGTTATTTCAATTGGCGTTTTGCCGCGGCAAACATCCCCTAAATAAACATCTGCTCCTGATGGAGTAGATGTAATATTGAGTTTACCGGAATCTAACATAAGTTGAATATTACGGACCGCAGGAACGCGATTTTCAAGACGAACCTCGAACTTTTTCGTCCCATAACCCGTCTTTGCTAATTCAAATCTATATTGACGTTTAAGCTTGATATCCGTCACAAGCTTTGGTGTAACGCCAAGCGAAACCCCGTCAAGCGAAAGATCTGCCCCTTCTGGATCGGAGGTAACTAAAAGAATACCCGTCTCAGCTACTAGTTCTGTTTCAATCGGCACATACGAACCTTCTGATACAGTAAAAAATTCGTCATACTGATAATAGCCTTGAAGCTCAAGCCTGAGGTGGTAACGGCCTGCTTTTAAGGAGTTGATTGTCGTGGGCGTTACACCATAGCTCTCTCCATCAATAAAGACTCTCGCATTTCCAGGAGTAGTAGTTATATCGACTCTGGCCGGGCGCGAATCTTCAGATGAAAAAGCCGTCGCTGCAACTAATAGAGCAGAAAAAATCGCTACGATATGCCTCATTTTGAACCGCCTTTCTTTAGACGCTTTTCAACATCAACAAGTTTAGCCTTAGCTTCGCGGTAACGGTCATCTGTTTTCTCTGGTACCATCTGACAAAGAATCGTTAAGTGTTCACGAGCAAGCTCCCAATTTTGCGTATTAAGAGCCTTGTCCGCTTGGAAGCGCGTCTCCCGATAGGCTTTATCAAGCTCTATAACCGACTTATCACGAGATTGAACTAACGTATCATACCAATCAGGCTTGGGGTCGACGGTTTCTAGATAAAAGACGGCTTCAGAGTACGCTGAAACAGAAGCGGCAAGGTTACCATAATCAACTTCTCGCTCTTCATACTTTGATTGACCTAACTGGTAACTTTGCTCGGCTAATTCAAGAAGTTTTTCGCGAGAGTACTGAATCGCCCAAACTCCAAGCTCGTTTCTAGAAAATGTTTCAAGCATCTCCCTTAATTTCATAAATACAGGAGGCTCTACAACATTAACAACTTGAACAGACTTTATTTTTTCGCCGCGCACAATCCTTATTCTGCGTGATACTAGCCTATTTGATTGTTGGGGATCAATGCCCGAATATTCGTCATCGAGCTGCATAAACGCTTGGCAATCATCAAAGATTTCACGCAGCGCATCAATGGCCTTCTGCTGAAGTTTCATCTTTTTCTGAATCTGCCTATTGTTTACCGGAACATCGTGACAAACAATTGAAAGCTCACCAGAAAAGCCGTCAAAGAACATCGCGTACCTAAAGATACCTGATCTATCTGCGTCTACTTTTTCAAACTCAATAGAGTGAATGTCATCCTTTTTTTCTACTGGAATATCCGCAATCACTTTCGTATCAGCAGTATCTACTGGGATAAATGTGACTGCACAAATAGCTATTGCGATAACTCCCCAAACTAGAAGCCAAAGCTTACGCTTATTCGGCTTATTTACTGAATTGGCCTCTTCGTTATCTTCACTTTTATTAAGACCTAAATCTATGCCACTAAAAACATGCGAACGCTGATGCGATGGAGAAGACGGATCAATAACCTTAAACTGCTGGTCACCAACACTAATCACATCACCAGGATTAAGCTCGTGAGAAGCATCAGGTTGTATTTGATCAGAATTTACATAAGTACCATTGGCGCTATTCAAATCTATTATTTTAAGACCTTTTTCACCAGAAGTCTCAAAGAAACAATGCCTACGGCTTAATTGCTCGTCAGGTATCGAAAGGTCATTCATTGAACCTCGCCCAACATAAAACTGCGCACCCTCTTTTATTTCAAGAGTTTTTTCTGCGCCATCTGGGGCGATATGTTTTAGTTGTAATCTTTCAGCCATTAGAACAGAGCTCCTTTCGAGGCCTGTAACAAGACAGGACCGAGAAGTATAATGAACACTGCAGGGAAAATACAAAGCATCAACGGTCCTAGCATCTTAGTAGGGGCAGTACTAGCAAGTTTCTCTGCCCTATCAAAGCGTTGCTGTCTAAGCTGTTCGGATTGAATACGTAAAATAGAACCGATAGAAACACCAAGTTCGTCTGCCTGAATAAGAGCAAATGCAACTGACTTTAAATCAGGCTGCCCAACTCTAGTCGACATTGCTCTAAGAGCTTCTTGGCGAGAAGAACCCATTTGAATTTCTTTTGTCATTCTAAGAAGCTCTTCATTTAGTGGGTCCATTTTTCTGCTTTTACAATTACGCTGCAATGCGCTAATAAAATCCATACCCGCTTCAACAGAAAGAGTTAGCACATCCATGACAAATGGTAACGCCTTCATTATAGAAAGGTGTCTAGCTTTCACTGCGTCATGCAACCAAATATCTGGCAACACCCAAAAGAGCATAAATTTCAAAGCGACAAACTCTTTAGGCGAAATAAGACCTTCAAAGCCTCCTTGAATAAGTTTTTTCTCAGAACGCTCAAGTGTTTTAGAGAAAGCTTTCTTTGAGATTAACTTAAAGAAATTTGGCGCTAGCGGCAGTAAAAGTTTAAAGATAAGCGGTATCGAACGCTCTTGTTTTCTGCCATCGGCAAGAGAAACATACGTCACCTCTTTAGCTACAGTTATAACATAAAAAGCAACAAGGGCGGCGGTGGCAGACCATGCTGCCATCATAGAAATCTCTAATATATCCATTTTAGCCGCCCCCTTTCCTTGTTAGCTAACTATCACTCCGCCACCAGCAGGGCTTAGTGGTGTAACAACTCCGCCATTGACGCCTGGCTCACCAGCAAAAAGTATCATGCCTTCTGATACACCAACTGACATTTTGCGAGGCGCTAAATTGGCAACGAACACAACCTCCTTGCCGATTAATTTTTCTGCCTCAGGATATGCTTGGCGAATGCCAGAGAAAATTGTGCGCTTACCAAGAGAGCCAGCATCTATCACAAACTTAAGAAGCTTCGAACTCTTTGGCACGATCTGACAACTCTCAACTACGCCAATGCGTAAATCAATTTTATCAAAATCAGCAAATGTTATCTCGCCTTTAAGCGGCTCGGCAGTTTGCGCAGTAGTTATCGTATCTTGTTTTTGCGCATCTTTATTTTTGCTCGCTCTTGATTCGTGACTTACTTCGCCAGACTCGCCGGGCTTAGCTTTGGCTGCTTCAACCATCGCTTCGACTTGTTTTATATCAATACGGCTTGCTAAATACTCGTAAGGCCCAAGAGCACAATTTTCCTTAACCTCTGAAGCGCTTGCCCAAGACCATGAGGATTCTCCAAAAAGCTTCATCGCCTTATCGGCATACATTGGCAAAACTGGTTTCAAATAAATCGCAATTATACGAAACGCATTCAATGCCGCCGTAAGCGTTGTGCGCGTGAACTCCTCATCTGTTTTTACGCTCTTCCAAGGCTCGCGCTTATCAAAGTACTCATTGGCCGCATCGGCAAGACGACAGATTTCAACAAGCGCCTGATTGAACTTGCGTTCCTCATAGTGCTTTGCAATCGTCTCGCCAGCATCTACACATTTCTTAATTAACGCCTTGCCCTCTTCGTCGATCTGTCCAAGCATACCACCAAGCTTCTTCTGAAGCATCTGGCCACCACGTGAAGCGATATTTGTAATCTTACCAACGAGATCAGAATTAACGCGCTGGACAAAATCCGAAAGATTAAGATCCATATCGTCTGTCGTGCCGCCAAGTTTGGCAGCATAATAATATCTTAGTGCTTCTGGAGGAAGATTGTCTAAATACGTTCTAGCCGAAACGAACGTACCTTTAGACTTTGACATCTTTTCACCATTTACAGTTAAAAAGCCATGTACAAAAACCTTCGTCGGCCCCTTAAAGCCCGCAGCGTTTAACATACCTGGCCAGAAGAGACAGTGGAAGCGAATAATATCTTTTCCGATAAAATGATAAAGTTCTACATTTGGATCGTTCCACATTTCAATTTTACCAGCATTCTTCAAGCTAGCAATATATCCAATTGGCGCATCAACCCAAACATAGAAATACTTATCTTTGCAGCCAGGAATTTCAAACCCGAAATATGGCGCGTCACGAGAAATACACCACGCTCTTAATGGCTCCTTAAACCACTCTAAAAGTTTATTTGAGACATCACTTGTTGTATGCTCTGGTATCCATTTCTCAAGATAGTCGTGCTGTGGCTCAAGTTCATAATAAAGATGTTCTGAGTCCTTTACAATAGGTGATCCCAAGCACGTTGTGCATTTCGGCGAACCAAGTTCCTCTGCCGCGTATGTCGCACCGCACTTATCGCAGCTGTCTCCATACTGCTCAGGGGCGCCGCACTTTGGACAAATACCCTTGACGAATCTATCAGGAAGAAACATCTGGCATTTCTCGCAATATAACTGTGGAGTGGTTTTACGAGTAATATAACCCTTTGCTTCAGCAGCTTTGTAAAACTCTTCGCTCAGTTCTTTATTCTCAGGAGAGTTAGTTGTATAGTAATTATCAAACTTTATTTGGAAGTCAGTGAAATCTTTTAGATGCTGAGCATGACTTCTTTTAATAAGCTCTTCTGGTGTAATACCTTCTTTGCGAGCGCGAATCATTATTGGTGTGCCATGTGTGTCATCAGCACATACATAAACACACTCATTGCCACGCATTTTCTGGAAGCGCACCCAGAAATCTGTTTGAATATATTCAACGAGGTGACCGATATGTATATCACCGTTAGCATACGGCAACGCGCTTGTAACTATGATTTTTCTATTCATCTTGAAATATTATATCATATTGTTCAATTAAAAATCTTACTTATCAAATCCTTTGTGGACAAGAAACTCCCAAATTCTATCAATCCAGGTGTAACTACCTGTCCCAGGCGAAGCCTTCGCCTGAAAGGAATGAGTTCTTAAAGCTAGCGTGTGAAGCTCTCCTTGAACACCCATCCTACGCATTTGCTCCCAACATTTTACAGAATTCATCGCCGTGTAGGGATCAGCGTCGCCATGTAAAAACAGCGTAGGGCAAGTATTTAAATCAAATGATAACTCAGGCGATAATCTCGTCGTATCCTCATTACCAGGACCAGAATCAACATTGCCGTCAGGCCCTACTATTGAATAAGCTGGGTATACAGCTATCGCCCATTGAACATTGCAAGGCAATTTATCAATTTTATCAATACCTCTATAGTACGAGTTGCGCATTGAACTAGTCGCACCAAGAAGCGAGAGATGCCCACCAGCAGAAGACCCCATAATACCAATTTTATTTGGATCTAAACCCTTTGATTCTGCTTGACTACGAACGATGCGTATAGCTCGCTGAAGGTCTTGCCACGCACTCAAATGCTTTGGCAAAGGTGGGTTCGGTCGGGGAGAGCGATACTTAAGCGTAACAACAGCCATCCCCTTCGCATTTAAGTAACGCCTAACTGGAGCTACTTCATATCGCCCAGTTGAGTTTTTATTATAGCCGCCTCCTGAATAGATTATTTGAATTGCTTTTGTAGTTAAATTAGACGGCACATACCACTCTATATATGGCTTTTCTTGGTGATCTTGAAAATCAGGAGTCTTCCCCTCCGGCCATATATCTTGTTTTTCTTCAATTTTACACTTCACATTAGCAATACGAGGAGACAAGGGAACTTGGTCAGGCACTGGTCCTAAAAACGCAGTTTGTACAAGAAATTCTTCTATTCGTCCATACCAATTTGCTGCACCTGAACCCTTCTTTGCGCCAGCAAAAAAGCCGTGATTTCTATCTGGGTAAATATGAACCTCCGCCGGCACTCCCATGCGCCTTAATTGGCGATAAATTTGCGTCGTCCCATTTGGAGAATAAATATCTACTCCACCATGGAAAAAGCTCATCGGTGGCGTTTTTGAATCAAACTTAAAGGCTGACGAAAGTTTTATATCTGGAGCATCACCATCGCGTTTGTTAGGCCCTGTTAAGCCGTCATTAAGAACATAAGCGGGGTAAATCGGAACGGCTATATTTACATGACAAGGCAAATCATCTAGCGCATCTAATTTTTCGTAGGCATTAGTTTGAGAACTTGTTGCTAGCATAAGGGTAAGATGCGCACCAGCAGAAAAGCCCATTACGCCAATTTTCTCTGGGTCATACCCGCGCTTAGCTGCCTCGGAGCGAACTATTCTCACAGCCCTTTGACCATCCTGCCATGCCGTGGCAAAAATCTCTAAACCTTTTGGACGCGGTGTACGATAGATTAGTGAAACACAAGTAACCCCGCGTTGCACAAGACGTCTAGCTAGCCAGTCAACCCAATAACCGTCACAACAATTCTGATAAGCCCCTCCTGAAATAAGAATCATACAAGCGCGAGTATTTTCATTTTCTAACGGTGGCTCATACCATTCAAGACGCGGCATTCTTATATCACAACCCGCAGGAGGTTTTTGCCTTTCACGAACTGCAATTTGGTGCTTCTGTTTATTAGGCATAGAATCTACAGATGGCCAAATGTCAGTGTACTCTTTTATTGCGCAAGGACGAACAGCTTGAGAAAAAACACTGCCACTAATAATAGCAATTATAGAAAATAAGAAAATATTCTTCATATCATTTTCCTCCCGAAAGAGATTTACGAACAAGCGTCTCAGTATCAGATATTGATGGATCTCGTTCGATGGCGTCTGAAACCATCTTTAGAGCGCTTTCCTCTGCAAAGCCAAGAGCGGCAAGTGCCTTAGCAGCATCACGCATAAACTCTTTACCTTTAGCGGTCGTGCTATTAGAAGCGAAAGCCGCAAAAGCATCCACTTTATCCTTAAGTTCTATGCAAATTTTTTCAGCAGTCTTTTTGCCAACGCCGCGTATTGAAGAAATACGCTTTGCATCACCAGTAGAAACACAACGAGAAAGGTCTGCTACCGTCATACCAGAGAGAACTGAAACAGCAAGCTTCGGCCCTACGCCAGAAACTAAAACTAATTTTTCAAACATCTCTTTCTCTGGCTCAGTAGCAAAGCCATAAAGCCATTGACCGTCTTCGCGAACTATATGAACTGTATGGAGTTTAACTATTTCTCCCGTGCGAGAAAGTTGATCATACGTCGAAAGCGGAATATAAAGCTCATAACCAACACCTGCGGCCTCAACGACCGCCTTTGCTGGCGATTTCTGCGTCAATTCTCCTTTGATGTATGCTATCACTAGGCAACGACCTTTTTATCAAGCAAAAAGTTTCGCTAGCTTTTCAAGCTGAGCTACTTTCTCCTTATTCTCTTCAAGCTTTCGTCTCGCCTCTGCAACAACAGCCTCTGGAGCATGTGCTACAAAGTTTTCATTTGCTAACTTCGCCTCTGAAGACTTAATAAAGCCAGCAAGTTTCTGTAGCTCTGTCGCAATTCGCTTAGACTCGGCCGCCTTGTCAACCAACCCCTCAAGGCTTAAATAAACTGTGCCAAACTTGGTCATCTTCGAAGGCATCGGCAAATCGCTGCCTGAGGAAACGAACTCGACATTCGCCGCTCTCATTGCCTTTTTAAGTGAATCTACTTCGCCTGAAGCACGGACATCGTCTGTAGCAATTGTTACATTAACAAATGTTGCTGGTGTAACTTTATATTCTGCTCTTAGCGCCCTAAGCGCTGTAATTGCCTCGCGCTTCTTTTCTACGAAATCATATATCTCTTCTGTCAATCCCCACTTTGCTTTCTCCTCTTCGCAGTAGCCTAAAGGATAAGTTTCGCGCATGATTGACTGGCCGTCTTTTAGATAACCTAATTGATGGGCAACTTCTTCAGTTACAAACGGCATATAAGGATGTAAAAGTCTTAACGCTTTGTAGAACACATCGCGAAGAATTGCAAACGCCCTAGTCTTATTAGGAGCATCCTTAGCATACTCTACATACCAGTCACAAATCTGCGTCCAGAAGAAATCATATACAGCTAATGCACCGTCTTGTATGCGATAGTTTTCAAGAATAGACTGAAGCTTTTTACAGGCCTTATCAGTTGCAAGAAGAATATGTTTTTCATCTGCTGTGAGTTCGCCGCTTATTTCTCCAAAACCTTCTGCAGGGGTATTCATCTCGAGGAATCGAGCAGCATTCCAAATCTTTGTTGTAAAGTTTCGGCCGATTTCAAACTTCTCTTTATTGACCTTAGTGTCACAATCAAGCGACGTAATAAGCGCAATAGAGAAGCGAAGCGCATCTGCGCTATACATATCAATAAGCTCAAGAGGATCTAACGAATTACCTTTTGACTTAGACATCTTTGAGCCATCGGCTGCGCGAACGATACCGTGAATAACTATATTCTTAAACGGCGGTTTACCCATGAAATGAATACCTGCCATCATCATACGGGCAACCCAGAAGAAAATAATATCCTGCGCCGTGACAAGATCACTCGTTGGATAGTAATACTCAAGGTCCTTCGTCTTCTCTGGCCAACCTAAAGTTGAAAATGGCCAAAGCCATGAACTAAACCATGTATCAAGAACATCTGGATCTTGCTCAAGATCTGCAAGTGTCAAAGATGCGTTACCAGTTTTGGCCTTTGCTTGTTCCAGAGCCTCTTCGGCAGACTCGGCAACAAACACCAACTCCTCTTCACCCTTGACTTTCGCTTCGCCAATTCCTACGTCCTCACGAAGAGTGTATGCTGGAATTCTGTGCCCCCACCAAAGCTGACGCGAAATACACCAATCTTGAATGTTCTCCATCCAGTTGAAATAAATTTTCGACCAGCGCTCAGGAACAAACTTAACCTCACCGGACTTAACTGCTTCAATCGCTGGTTTTGCTAGAGGCTCCATCTTAACAAACCACTGCTTTGAAAGACGAGACTCAACAACCTCATGACAACGATAGCAATGCCCGACCTGATTATCAAGATCTTCAATATGATCAAGATAACCACCTGCTTCTAAATCAGCAACTATCGCTTCGCGGCACTTAAAGCGATCCATACCGACATACTTCTGGCCGGCAAGTTCATTCATTGTGCCATCGCCATTCATTATATTAATTTCTTCTAACGCGTGGCGTTTACCAACCAGGAAGTCGTTCGGGTCGTGAGCAGGAGTAATCTTAACAATACCTGTACCAAATTCACGATCAACATAATCGTCTGCGATAACTGGTATCTGGCGACCAGTTAAAGGAAGTATCACTTTTTTACCTAAAAGGTGTGCATAACGCTCATCCTTAGGATTAACCGCTACAGCTGTATCGCCAGGCAGAGTTTCTGGACGAGTTGTAGCCACCATAACATAGTCTTTATATGGCTGACCATTAACACCTTTATCAGAATCAACTACAGGATAACGCACATACCAAAAATGTCCATGATTTGGCTCATGCTCAACCTCGTCATTCGCCAAAGCCGTGCCACAACGCGGACACCAGTTTACAATATAATTGCCCTTGTAGATGAGGCCCTCATCGAAAAGCTGTTTAAACACCTTGATAACCGCTTTTGAACAACCTTCATCAAATGTAAAGCGTTCGCGAGCCCAGTCAGTAGAGTTACCAAGCATACGCTGCTGATGAACAATCGTGCCGCCATACTGCTTCTTCCATTCCCAAACGCGATCGAGAAACGCCTCGCGTCCGAGATCTTGACGGCGCTTACCTTCTTTCTTAAGAGCCTTCTCTACAACGTTCTGTGTAGCGATACCTGCGTGGTCTGTCCCAGGTAGCCAAAGCGTGTTCTTACCTTGCATACGACGCCACCTGACAAGTATATCTTGAATCGTCTGATTAAGCGCATGGCCCATATGAAGAATACCCGTCACATTCGGAGGGGGGATAACTACAGAATATTTCTCGCCAGAACCTGGTTCATCATGAAAACAACCATTGTTTTCCCAAAAAGGATACCACTTGGCTTCGGCTGCCTTTGCGTCGTAATGTTTGTCCATATTTATTTCTCCTACAAATTTTACTGGCCCTTACACCAATTATCAATACCTCTAGCAATTGCCGCGCCTACTTTGCGCCTGCGATCAACATTCCAACTAGCCGCCTCGCCAGCAGGATGTGTTACAAAATCAATCTCTACTAAACAGCTAGGCACTTGGGGCGAACGCATCACCTTGAAGTTAGCCGAAAAGACACCTCTTACAGATATTTCGTCTTTAACCGCTTCTTCAAACGAAGTGCGGATAGCTTCTCCTAAAACTTTACCAATATCGTTCCACGCATAAACTGAAGCGTATCTGGTAGTCGCAGCATTGTGATTATGCGCTGGAGCGTTGTGATGAATAGAAATAAACGCATCAGCCTTAGTCTCATGCGCCATCTTAGGCCTATCTTGCAGCGCAATAAAAACATCATTTGTGCGCGTTAAAATCACATTGTAACCTAAACTATCAAGACTCTTTTTTATCTCCTTTGCGACAAAAAGATTAACTTGCTTTTCAGGATAAGAATGTGGAGAGACAGCCCCAGAGTCATGGCCTCCGTGACCTGCGTCTAAATATATCGTTATGCTGGCAGGAGTCTTGTTTGTTGGCACAACTTGAGGCTCATCACTAGCGTAAGGAAGTTTTTCATACTTCTTTTGAACAACTTTTTGGCCGTTCGTACTAGGTGGATTTGCTACATAAAAACTACGGCTAACCTTCTCTAACTTAGACGTTACCGTTATTTCATTTAACCCTGGCTGAACATCAACCATGCCCGCCCAAGCGCCAATACGATAAACGCTAACACTTTTGCCATTAAGATAAACTTCTTTTACACCTCTGTCTACTGCACCTATAACGTAAATTTTGTCTAAATGCTGAAACTTCACACCTTCACGAGGGAAGGCTATTGAAAGAAGTGCGAAAAGTATCGAGGTAAATATCATTAAAGTGAAGCTATAATAGCTTTAAGAAATTCATCGTACCTTGTATAAACTGGGATTTCAGGATTGGCTTTTACGATAGACTCTGGCGGGCGGAAGAAGAACCCAGCCTTTGAAGCTTTAATCATCCCTAAGTCGTTAAAACTATCACCTGCTGCAATCGTCTCAAATCCACAACTTTGAAGCGCTTTAACTGTTGTGAGCTTTGATTGCGGGCAGCGAAGTTTATAGTCAACAACCGTGCCGTCTTCATTTATTATAAGAGAGTTGCAGAAAAGGGATGGGTGATTTAGCTTTTTCATAAGTGGCCCACCAAACTGCTCGAATGTATCTGAAAGGATAAGCACTTGCGTGCGCTCCCTAAGATTCGAAAGAAACTCCAGTGCGCCATCAAATGGCTCAAGAGTTGAAATAACATCTGTTATCTGAGGAAGCTTTAAGTTGTGCTTATTAAGCAAATCTATGCGATATTGCATAAGCTTATCATAATCAGGCTCATCCCGAGTCGTTTTACGAAACTCGGGAATACCTGTTTTTTCAGCAAATGCAATCCAGATTTCAGGAACTAAAACCCCCTCAAGATCCAAACAGACAATATTCATATTAAAGTAGATTATTTTTTATCTGGGAAACGATCAAGAATAAACTCTGAAATAAGTTCAAAGTAATCCTGCATTGACCAAAGATTCATATGTTCTTTAGGTGTATGCCCGCCGTGGCAATCAGTGCCAGTGATAATAAGCGGAACTCCAAGATTTTGTAAGTGTCGAGCGTCTGTCGAACTATCAAGATGGAAATAATGATCATACTTATGACCCTTGCCATCACAAAGTTTAACCTTAGTACGACGAAGGAAATCGTTCATCACTGGCTCAGACTCGTCAAGAATTACAGCAGGACTCTTACGAGAGTTCTTAATCTCGCAATTGGGGAAGCATGATGCGAGTTTTTTCTCTATTTCTGCCCAGTCGTCATTCTTGGAATTCTTAAGCGTAATTTTTGCAGACGCCTTTACAGAATTACCATTAATCGCTGAGACTGCCGCAGTATCACGCCAAGAGCCATCCTCAAAGTTAGGGAACACCTCGGCTAGTTTATCACAACCCTCTAAAATACGAGCCAACGCATTCTTAGGAGGAGCTCCCTTAAGAAGCCCCGTATGAACAGGAGCAGCAGTTGCAATAACTTCATAGCCACCTAAGCCCTTCTGACGCGTAGTTACGGAATATGGCTCCATATCAAGAACAAACGCGACCTTCTTTGCGCCATACCCTTTTTCTTCTACCATCCATTTCGTGCCTGCGCCACCGATTTCTTCATCGCTGCCGAAAATACAGCCTATCGACGCTTTATCCTTAAGCTCACGAAGAAGACGAGCGGCTAATACGCAATGCCCCTTGCAGTCACTTGCACCGCGTCCATAAAGAACACCATTAGTGATAGTAGCTGTATACATGGAGGGTGATTGCGCCTGGACAACATCTAAGTGAGCTGAAATTAATACATCAGGCCTCTTGGTGTCACGAGTACAAGCAAAGAGAACCTTTCTTCCGTCAGGCATTACTTCCATCGTGCATTTAATGCCATGAACATTAAGATGCGCCGCCATCGCCTCACTCATGCGATTGACTTGAGGAATATTGCGCGAGGTAGAAGGAATTGCGATAAAAGCCTTTAAAAGCGTAGCGTCATCAGTTGAAGTAAGAATATCGCCAACAACCTTTGACTCCTTAAGAGGCTCTAAGCCACAAAGCTCGGGCAAGCGCGAGAATATCTCACCAATGCGAGCTAGTTCAAAACGCGAATCATTATCAAAGAGAATTTTCTCTGGGTGGAACTGAACACCAGCAGCGGGATAAAAGGAAGCCTCAATAGCCTCAACAACTCCATCTGGCGCGACGGCTGAAGCAACAAAGCCAGGGGCTAAATCCATCGCTGATTGATGATGATACGTATTTACAGAAATGTTTCCTGCGCCAACGACTGCGGCTAAACGAGTGCCGTCAACGATTTTAGCGGTGTGCATAGGAAGAACGCCTTCCTTGCCCTTTATGGAATGCGCAAGCTTGATTTTTGACTTAGGTGTTATCTCGGAAGGAATATCTTGATAAAGAGTTCCACCAAAGAAAACATTTAAAACTTGACACCCGCGGCAAATACCAAACATAGGCACGCGCTTAGCTTTGGCTACTTCAAGAAGTTTAAACTCAAAATTATCGCGGCATAAATTTACCGCTCCTAATTTAGGCGAGTTCTTATGGCCATAACGTTTTGGCTCAACATCTTCACCGCCAGTCAATAAAAGAATATCAATCTTTTCAACGAATGCCTTGAGCGTTGCTTCATTAGTGGTGCAAGGCAATACTAGAGGCACGAAACCGGCATCTTCGACAGCTTTAATATAAGTCCTTGAAACTCTAGCCATACCACCAGTGTAGCAAGTTTCAACGACACCAACAACGACACGATTCGTAGCGAAAAGGCTAAGCGAAATCGCAAAGAACGAAATAAAAAGAGTAAGTTTTTTCATAATTGTAAATTATATCATTTTTGCTTAAAAAAGTGAAGCGAAACAGTTCGTTTTCGTGCATGTGTGATGTCCAAATCTAAAAGCAAGGATTACTTGCGTTTACTTTTGGACTCAACTGCAGAAACATACCCTACTTAGTAAAAAAGCGATTTCAAAGCACATGCCAATGAAATTCAATAACGCTTTATCCAAAATGAGAACTATCTGCGGAAATTTCTCATACTAATCCTGCTTACGCTTACTGGGAGATTTGGAGGTTACTGGGAGATTTGGAGGCTTGGAGATTCGGAGAAACTTGAGAAAAATCAAACATACCTTTCAAAAAACAACTACTTATCAGCAAAATGAGAATTATATGCGGAAAATTCTTAAAGTAAAAACCTTCGCGAACGAAAGCGAACTTCACGTGAGTTTAAAGAAACTGGTATTGATAATTGGCATTGGCAACACTGGCAACATTGGCAACATTTTTTATTAAGAAAGGTCGCAAATATGATATTCAAATTCTACGCTCTTACGTACTACCAATCCAAGAAAGAAAATCGCTATAAATACATTCTTTGTTATAGTGCGCCTGTGACTAGGGAACCAAATGTTGTCACAGGAGTTGTATCACGATAATTATCTAACACTTGCCTAGCGTCCTTAATTAACCCCTGCACATCGTTATACAGCGACTCATCTGTTAATAACCTACCCATCGTCCCTTCGCCACTTTTTAACTTCAGCGCTACCTCATTTAAATTTGCAACAACCTCTTCGGCACGCTTAACAATCGTCTTAAGATCAAGCGACTGCCCTGCTTCTCGGAATGCTTTTGCACCACCCTCTAAATCATCTATCATGGTTGTATTCTTTATTCTCTGACTTACCTCTGCAATATTTTCACTTACTATCACTGCATTAGAAATAGCTAGGCTTAAATCTTCATATAAAGTCGATTTCTCATCAAAAAGTTTACCAATAACTCCCTCGCCTCTTTCAACTCGCTCACTCAACCTGCGAACCGACTGGCTAACCGCTGCAATATTCGTTATCACCGAACGAATTTCTTCGCGACTCGTAATTTCATTCAAATTTTTTGCTACTTTCGCAATATCCTGCATCCAGTCACTGGGCGTTTCACCTAAAAGACTAGTCGAACCAAGTTCTATAACCTCGCCTACACCCTCTTCAAGTTGCAAAAAATTGCCTCCCAGCATAGAAAGGCTGCAAACCGACGCTCTATACCCCTGGCGAAGAACAACCGAACGATCAAGTTCAATTTGAACTACTAAATTCGACGGCGTTACAACTATATCCTCTACTGCACCTACCTTTGTGCCGCGATACATTACGTTGTCGTGCGCCTTCAACCCTCCAACTGAAGCAAACGAAATATCAACGCGAACCTTTTCGCGACCTCCTAAGACATCAACCCCAGAGATAACAATCGTAAAATATACTAGAAGTGCAAGAACTGCGAGCATAAATATGCCGACGACAACTTCTGAAAATATATCCGCTTTGCCTCTTGCCATCTTTTCACTCCATTTTAAAATTCTTTTACTTGCTATTATATCATATTTCCAGCAATTGTGATATAATACTCAATGCAAAAGCGAACAAGAAGTATTACAAAATGAAAGCTAAAAAAATCTCAATGCCTCATACTCATATTTTCACATCTGAGTCAGTTTCTGAAGGTCACCCAGACAAAGTAGCAGACCAAATATCTGACGCTATTCTTGATAGTTGCCTTAAGATAGATAATAAGGCACACGTTGCTTGCGAAACAATGTGCGGTCATAATGTCGTAGTCAATATGGGTGAGATTACCTGTCGTGGCTTTGATAGCGTTGATACTCAAGGCATCGCTCGTGAAATCGTTACACGCATCGGCTACGACCGCAAGAGCGAAGGCTTCTCATGGGACAGTTTTAATTACACTAGTTACCTTCATGGTCAGTCGCGCGACATAGCTCGCGGAGTAAACCGCGACAAGGATCGCAAACAAGGCGCTGGCGATCAAGGCATGATGTTCGGATATGCAACAAATGAAACAGAAAGTTTCATGCCTGCACCTATCGTCTATTCTCATGAACTTCTGAAATATTTTGCAGACATCAGAAAAAGCGGCGATTATCCGTGGCTTAGGCCAGATTCAAAATGCCAAATATCTGTGGTTTACGAAAATGGAGTCCCTAAACGCATCGATACGGTAGTAGTTTCTCATCAGACTACAAACCGTGGCGTAACAATGACAGATGAAATAAAGCGCCTAGCTAAAGAACAACTTTCCAAGACAGGACTTCTTGATAAGAAAACAAAGTTCCTTATAAATCCTACGGGCAAATTCGTTATTGGTGGTCCTTCTGGTGACTCTGGTCTTACTGGGCGCAAAATTATCGTTGATACATACGGCGGTATGGCCTCTCATGGTGGCGGAGCTTTCTCTGGCAAGGATCCTTCGAAGGTAGACCGCTCTGCAGCATATTACACTCGCTACGCTGCCAAAAACATTGTCGCCGCTGGTCTTGCTTCTCGTTGCCAGATTCAAGTTGCATATGCTATTGGCGTAGACAAGCCTGTTTCTTTTTGCATAAAAACATTCGGCACCAATGCCCCTGGAATTGAAAACGCTGATATTGAAGATATGCTTTATAAAGCCAAAGTGTTTGATTTTAGGCCTTATGCTTTAATTGAAGATCTTGGTCTTCTTTGTCCAAACGGCTGGTGTTATGCAGACACTGCGGCTTACGGTCACTTTGGCAGAGACATCTTCCCTTGGGAACGACTTGATAAAGTGGAAAAGCTAAAAAAATACTTTGCTCGCTAAGAATCTTTACGTCCACTTCCCTTTTTGCAGACGCAGATGTTCGTACTGCTCGCTCTTTTCGCGCGTTTGCATACCTAGTGAACAACGAGATAGTTACGTTAGAAATCTGGCATTACACGCAAAGGGTAATTATGCCACCGTATACTTTGGCGGAGGTTCGCCTGCCCTTTGTGACTTAACGCCAATTCTAAAAGTAATTACTGCTGATGAATTCACAGTTGAGCTTCACCCCCTAGATGTCACAGAAGATACTTTAAAAAAACTCTTTGATAACGGAGTTAATCGTATCTCTATGGGCGTTCAATCTCTTGACGAGTTAACTCTAGAAAAAATGGGGCGAATGTACACGCCTTTAGAAGCAGCCAAGGCATTTGAGATGGTTAAGAAACATTTCACCAATGCTGGAGTTGATATTATTCTAGGCTATCCAGGTGATAATGCTAAATGGTTTAATGAACTAAAATCATGGGATCTTAATCATTGCTCTGTCTATTCATTACAAAATGAAAGAAATTTAAAAGACACTTTTGACGATGATACTGTTTTAGACATGATAAAAAATGCATCAGAATCACTCAAAGATATTGGCTTAGAGAGATATGAAATTTCAAACTATTCTAAGCCTGGTTTTGAATGTCGCCATAATCTGGCAGTATGGTTAGGAGAAGACTACATTGGATTAGGTGAAGGTGCTTACGGCAGAGAAGGACTACTAAGAACTAAAAACAAAGGCACAAAGCTAGAAGAATCTCAACTAGTTAAAACTGAAGATGACAAAAAAGAAAGAACTCTCTTCTCGCTTCGCACAAAGTATGGACTAGACACGAAAGACTACCCCAATTGGAGAAAACTTTTAGATGACTTTGTTATTGAAGGCCTAGTAAGAAAAAACAACAACACATATTATTTAACGGAACGCGGCACAGAGGTTTGCGATTCAATAATTGCAGAGCTTATTTAGTTTATTTGCGCTTAATATTTATAATTGAAGCAATATTAATTATATCGCCTGCACCCATAACAAGAGTAACATCACCTTCTGACTTAGAATTTGATGCACATTCCCATGCTTCTTCGCAACTTTTTGCCAACAAGGGACTGCGCCCCAGGTCGCACATACGCTTATAAAGGCATGCTGTCGTACCGCCTTCAATAGGTTTTTCAAAAGCCGGATATACTGGACACAAAATAACTTCATCAGCTAAGTCAAATGACATGGCAAACTCATCTAAAAATCTTTTTGTTCGCGAATACCTATGTGGCTGAAAAAGGACTCGAATTTTTCCTTTAGCTAGATTTTTAGCACGCTTCAAACAATACTTAATCTCAGCAGGATGATGAGCGTAATCAGCATAAACACCTTCTGCAAGTTTCTGAAAGCGTCTATCTGGCAACTCTGAAGAAACCTTTTTTAAGGCTTTATCAACTTCTGATAAACTATGCCCTCTAGAAAGTAGAACCTTAACTGCTATCTCCTCGTTTGTAAGCCCTTCACCTTCAATTACTTTTTCAGCATTACTTCTAGCAGTATTAAAACACGCTCTATATGATTCTACTGTTGGAAATTTATCAGGATGATCATAGTCAACATTCGTAATAACCAGTAACTTTGGTTTATAAAGCTCTAGTGTCGCATCAGACTCATCAGCCTCAACAACTAAAACACCGCCCTTCTCTCCTCCAGCAAGGGGAAATTTACCTGTCTCACCACCTACCGCCCACTCAACCTTCTCACCTAGTTCGAGTAACATGCGTATAATAAAAGTGCACGTTGTTGTCTTACCATGAGAACCTGAAACTGCTATAGAATCAGTCGCCTCAGAGACCATCTCCGCGAGAACTTCTCCTCGCATTCGAAGATTTTTCGCTGCACTTCTTTCTGGAACAGTAAGAGGTACTGCTGGAGTTGCCACAACTTTATCAATGCCATCAAGGTGTGATATATCGTGAGAATCAAAAACCTTGATGCCTTTTCCTTCAAGCCACTTAAGGCGCGGGGAAATAGAAGTATCACAACCGCTAACTTCAAATGAGCGGTTTTTTAAAAGCACAGCGAGGCCGGCCATGCCGACCCCGCCGACACCAATTAGGTGTATGTGCTGAGGATTCACTCCTGAGGAGCTTCCTCGTCAAGAATCGCAACCTTGAACTTGACGATGACGTCGTGACCAAGGTCGATTGAAGCCTGATACTCGCCGACTTCCTTAAGTGTGTCGTCGAGATCGAGCTGTGAACGCTTAAGCTGAACACCGCGATTTGCTTCAATTGCTGCTACGATGTCGGTAGCACCGACAGAACCATAAAGCTTCTTGCCGTCGGTCGTGTGAGCCGAAACGGTGATCGAAAGATCCTGGAGCTTCTTAGCAACTTCAAGAGCGGACTTCTTTTCTTCGGCAGCCTTGAGAGCACGCTGTTCTTCAAGCTTTTTAAGTCTGCGCTTAGCCGCTTCAGTAACGGTGTCAGCAAGACCCTTTGGTGAAAGATAATTGCGGAAGTAGCCAGGAGCAACCTTAACGATTTGGCCGGACTTGCCGAGCTTCTTCACATTATCCATGAGTATGACTTCTATCTGCATGAGAATCTCCTTCCTGAGATCAAGCCATAAGGCCCATATTACGGGCGCGTTTCACACCCTGACGAATCTGGCGCTGCTGCTGAGCGGTAACGCCTGTGATACGTGCGGGAAGAATCTTGCCGTAGTCAGTAATGTAGTACTTGAGTGTCTCGATATCGTTGATATCAATAGACTCACCTGCTCTGAGCGGTGGACGCTTACGAGCGGCGAACTCTTCACCCGCGGAACTGTTAGACTTTTTAAATGCCATTTTTTAAACCTCGTGAAATTAAGTTAAACGTTCTGAGTTTCACCTGCTGCGGCGTCCTTCTTAGCCTGACGCTCCGCACGTGCGGCGCGCTCAGCAGCGAGCTTAGCTTCGCGACGCTCATCAATCGCGAGAATCTGAACTCTGAAGACGTCTTCTACGAGGCGGTAACGATTTACGAGTTCAACAACCTTGAGTGGATCGAGCTCGAAAACGACCTTGACATAAACACCTGAGTCACGCTTGGAAAGCTGACGCGAGAACGTACGTTTACCAAGAGATTCGCTCGAAATAATATTGCCACCGAGCTTTGTTATTTCAGCAGCAGCCTTTTCGAGGCACGCTTCAAGAGCGTCATCTTTCGTAATACCGACAAAGATGTAAAGAGCTTCATACTTTTTCATTATTTCTTCTCCTCTTTTTCTTCCTTGCCCTTCTTGATTACCTTGGGCGAACCGTCACCAGCGGCTGCAGGAGCGTCAGCTGGAGCCTTAACGACCACGAGAGCAAGCTCGCCACGCGTAACAACGGTATACTTCTCATCGAGCTTAAGGTCTCTAATAAACATCGTCTGATCGAGGCCGAGAGAAGAAACGTCAATCTTGAACATTTCAGGAATATCACCTGGCAAGCAGTCAATATCGACTGTGCGAAGAACCTGCTCGAGAATGCCGCCGCCAATCTTAACACCGACAGGCTCGCCAACGAGCTGAACTGGAACGGTGATGCGAACCTTCTCAGTAAGAGAAACTTCGCTGAAGTCGACGTGAATGGGAGTGCCCTTAAGAACGTCGTTCTGCATTTCACGCAAAAGAACCGACATATCTTCGCCGCCCATATCGAGCGTAACGAGGAGCTGCTTACCCGACTTACCACGGACGGCCATCATGAATTCATGCTGGGGCAATTTGATCAACTGCGTACCGCCCTTGTTCATTTTCATTACGCTGGCAGGAATCATACCTGTACGGCGTAATCTACGCACAGCACCAGTACCCTGTTCGGTACGAGCCTGCGCTGAGATGCGTATCTGATCCATTTGTTTTCCTGTACTTTGTTTCCGCATACTCTCGCGCACTCACGCTACCCTCCGCGGCGAAACTCTATGGTAGTATATCATTTTTCTTCAAAATGTGCAAATCTGCTAATTGACGAAAATAGAGTTTATTTGATATACTACATTTTTGTTAAGGGCCTGTAGCTCATCTGGACAGAGCAACTGCCTTCTAAGCAGTGGGTAGTGGGTTCGAGTCCCGCCAGGCCCGCCATTTTTTCCCTTAATTCATCCTTCTTCTTGGTAATGATACTCTATTACCAGAAAGAAACTCTATGCGATCTTTAACCCTTAACATCATACATAGCGAATTTACTTGAGAAATATCTAAACCCGTTCGCTCAACTACTTCATCAATAGTTATAGGATCAACAGAAAGCGCATTCATTATTAACGCCTCCTCTGGCGAAACGGAGGGCAACTTTAATTCCACTTGAGGCTGATTAAACAAATCATCTTCTTCCTTCTTTGGCTTAGTTGCTCCCATCGCTAGCATGACATCCTTTGAGCCTCTAACTAAAATCGCCCCATCTCTAATAAGCGAAAGACACCCTGAACAAAGCGGATTATCCAACCTACCAGGAACTGCCATAACTACCCTGCCTAAATCCGCAGCGATACTTGTAGTTATAAGCGTACCACTTTTATGAGGGCATTCTATTGCAATAACGCCTCCTGCTAAACCTGCCACAACATGGTTTCGCATAGGAAAAGTCTGCGTGTCGGCGCCACGACCAAAAGGAAACTGACTAATTACCGCGCCATTCTTTTCAATAATTTCTCTCGCTAACTCCCTGTTTTTCTCGGGATAAAAGCGATCTAATGCCGAGCCTAAAACTCCTACCGTCACTCCATCGGCATCTAGCGCTCCTCTGTGAGATGCAGCGTCAATACCTAATGCAAGTCCAGAAACAACACTCCAGCCGTCTTTTGCTAAATCATACCCAAAACGCGAAGCTTGAGATAAACCATATTCACTTGCACGACGCGTACCAATAATTGCAACACTAGGCTTATTAAGCGCTTCTAGAGAACCTTTTACATAAAGCACTAATGGTCTACCGGGCGTATTTTTAAGCATCTCGGGATACTCGTCATCGACCATGGTAACTATTTTAATATTATATTTTTCTGCTAGCTCATATTCTCTCTCAACATTTACTTGACCACCTGATCGAGAAGACTTGTTTGGCAAATTCTCCCAAGCAGCCGCTAATGAGCCACACTCAAGCTTTGCGTTCAATGCGCTGACACTGCCTATTTTAGCAGTCAAATTAAACGCAACACATGCTTCACTTTCTGTCAAAATTAACCCCTTGCATTATTAAAATTTTTATGATATACTACGCACTGTTCTTTGATGGCCCCATCGTCTATCGGCTAGGACACAAGCTTTTCATGCTTGTTAGAGGAGTTCGACTCTCCTTGGGGCTGCCACTTTTTTCCACCAGTTTTTTTATACAAAATAAATGCTGGCTTTTGCAAACCAGCATTATTTTTTTTCGATTATGCCTTTTCTTTGATCGCCTTAGAAATGGCGAGCATTCTCTCTGATAGATCTTCAAAGCCCACATCAGAAGAGTATACACTCTTATAGTAATCATAGGCTTTTTCGTAATCCTTAGACTCTTCTGCACAACGGCCGAGTCTATAAACGACGAGCTTCTTTAATTCGTCCATTACTGGCAATGCGTCTCTAGCAGTTTCTAACTGCATAACCGCCATATCAGTCTGCCCCTTAGATAAGAAACAAAGCGAGAGATAATAAAGCGCCCAGAGACGATCTTTAGGGCTCTTTTGCGCTAACTGAAGATGTTGCAATGCCTCATCAAGATATTCATACTCGTAGCATTTAACACCAAGCTCATAACGCAAATGAAGATCATTTGGGTAGCGAGCAACACGCTCCTGAAGATCATCGAAAACATATTGGTTTTTCTGATTTTCAACTTCTACCGCGCCTGCCTCATCACCTGCTTGACGATACTCATTTATGACAGAGTCAAAATAAAGGACTCTCGTCTGCGAAAGCATTCTATCAAGTTCAGGGTCCATATTGCCTGATATTTCAATAGCACTTTCTAAGCTTTCAATCGCCTCTTCGTATCTATGGTTTTGAATATAGATTCGAGCAAGAGCGCGGCGGAAATTAATATTCTTTGGCTCCTTCTCAATCTGCTGCAACTTTTCTGCAATAAGCATATCAGCATCTTCATCTGTAACGACAGCCTTATTTGCCGCGTCAAGCTTTGCCGCCTGCTCCTTGTTGGCGATAAGCGCCTGAAAACCACCGCGTTTACCTGCAGTCTGTTCCCAACCTGCATTCATCGTAGTGCGTGCTTCAGCGTTCTTTAACTGGGCCAATATACGCTGATCACCTGGCTTAATTTGAGACAACTTCTGATACGCGTCTCTAGCCTTATCGTAACGCTTGGCCTTCATATAATAATCAGCGACACGCTCTAGAAGCGCTGAATCGCGATTTGAGCATTCATAGGCCGCCTCAATAGTGATAGCTGCAGTTTCCGGATTGCCAGCTGCTTCTGCCGCGTTTACCGCACACTCAATATTATCAGGATCAAGGGGATTAAGGCAAAGAAGCTTTTCTGCCTCTGCAAGTGCTTCTGCGTGCTGGCCTTTCTTTGAAAAAGCAGCAACCTTACCACGGGCCATCATATAAGTAAGCTTTGCACCAAAGCCAGGCTTGCCGCGAGTTTTAAAGCTAGCAATTTGAGCAGCTCTAAGACGCTTTCTAGTTTCTAAAACATCTGGCGCTGCACTTACCGCCTCCATAAGCATTTCAACTGCTAAATCAAAGCGACCAGACTCCATAGCCTGTCTGCCGCGATTCGCAAAATTTTGCGCTTTTTGTGCGTTATCTGTAGCCATATTAACTCACCGCCATTCTTTCATCACCACCAAGGGATTGTGCAACCCCTTTAGCTTTATATGTCTGCAACATAAAATGTGTAGCCGTTGAAAGCACACCCTCAATTGTTGAAATATCTGCTGCTACAAACTGAGCAACATCTTGAAGACTATCTCCTTTAACAAATACAAGCAAATCATAACCACCGCTCATTAGAAAGCAAGCCTCGACCTGCTCAAACTTTGCAACGCGCTCAGCAATCTTGCCGAAACCTGAATCGCGCTGAGGAGTAATTTTCAACTCGATAACTGCGTGAACAGCATTATTCATTTTGAGCCACCCTTCTTCCAGTTAAAATGCACAAGATCATCAACTACTTGACGAGCTATTTGCTCTGCAAGCCTGCCCGCTGCACTGCGCTCTGCTGTAACAATATCGTTATCAGCAAGCACCGTTGTGCGAGCCTCATAAAGGCGCGATTCTACAACAACTTCACCCGTTAACTTATTTACGACAGAGACTTCAACCTGCGCATTTACTATATGCTCGCGATGGCGACGCGTACGCGCAGCAAACAAATCACGCGAAGAAATCGTCGTCTTCTTAGCTACACCTTGGATTTCAATAGCCGCTGACGTTGACAACTTAAAAGAGCCTTCTCTTTGAAATTCACGCGCTACTTGCGTTGACAAAGTTGCACCAAAACCGGTAAGCGATGTTTCATTTCTAAAAACTGGAATATCAATAGTTGATAAATCCTTGGGGACTGTGCTTTTCCAGTTATAAGAGGCACAGCCACATAAAAGTAGCATTATTGCTATTACGCTATTTCTCATTTTGACACCTCCTGAAGTTCTTTAAGACGTTCACGAGCCTTTTCAGCATACGAAGAGCCCGGATGCTCTGCAATAAATTTCTGCAACGCATTTATCGCACTTTTCTTTGTTCTTGTAGGCGAATCATAAAAGAGGGTAGACTTCCAATCTTCATCTTCAAGCTTCGTATTGAGCTCTTGGTAGTATTGGCGCAATTTCTCTGTTCTCTCATCATTAGAAGCCGTATCCACCGCCTGCCTTAAAAACGCTAACACATCAAGTGTACGCGAACGATTATAAGCCTTACGCTCTAATAATTTCATACGAGCATCTGCCTCGCGGAAAATAGCCTCAAGAGCTTCCTTACTAGTATGATGAGCATTGCGAAGATTGCCATAGACAGAAATGGCATTTTCTAAATCTTCATCCTCCTCGCGAAGCGAAGCTATAGTAAGCATGGCCTTAGGCGCAAAACTAGCTCCTGGCGCTCGCACTACCAAGGCCTCATAAGCTAAACGGACATCAACAGTATTAGCAAAACGGAAGAAAATAAACATCTTGCCTTCTGCACGCCACATCTCGCAAGCTTTATAAAGATGCTCTGCAATCTTCGCGTAATCACATTTAGAAGGATAGAAGTCTAGCAAATAGCGATATTCCTTTATAGCTCGCTCCGTTGAATCTAAATGCTCAAGGAGTATATCAGCAAAGCGCTCCTGTGCTACAGGCGCTTCTGGAGAATACGGCCACTTTCTTACTAGCGCATCGTATTCATCTGCCGCATCAGACCAATCACCTTCAGCTTCAAGAGCTTTGCAATAGGCCATTTGTTCGGCCGGGCTATTCTTTTCTGGCCCATATATAAACTGAAACCACCTTGGATTTTTCTTCTCAGGAGCGGCTATTTCGCCAGTAAGGTCAAAGCCTGGATACGCATCTGTTGCATATAAAGATGACCCTGGTCCAGCAGCTGGCATTACTGCCGCTGTGGCCACTGATGTGGCAAAAACAACCGCCGCTATATTTAGAATATTTCGCATACATGAGATTATATCAAATCAGAGGTGTTCTATCAATCCTCAAGCGTTCTAAACTCCATGCCTAACTGCTTAGCTTTGGCAAGAATCTTTTCTAACCACTCACGCTTCATATGCACATGTTTTGCATCTGGGGCAATGTCGTGGGAGAAAAGAGCAAAGATAGAATTAGACTCTGCTGCATACTCTATACGCTTAAGAAGAGCATCAATGTCGGTATTGTAAAACTCGCCTACTCCCTCTGCGCGCATCATCTTCATCGCGTCAAATCCCATAGAGTTACGCCACTGCGTACGAGCAAAATTATCTCCGCCAACACGAAGGCGCTTCATGCCATGTGATAAAAGATATTTATCGATAGCGGGATTATGCTGATTATTAGGCATAGCCATGCTCTTAACTTCAATACCTACCTTTTTAAGCGCGTCAACTTGTGGCTTTACTTCGCTGTTGTAATAAGCCTCACATTCCTGATAAGTTGGCTTACGATTTTTAAATGTCTTGTGAGTTAGAGTATGAACGCCAACAGTATGACCTGCCTTTTTAAGTTTGAGAAGATTTGAGGCAACTTCTGGTGTTATCTGACCGCTAATAAAGAACGAAGCACGAGCATCATACTTCTCAAAAAGGTCTATATTATCTGCCCAGTTCTTAGCATATTTATCATCAAAGGTAAGACATAGAATGCCGCGGCGAGGCGTTTTTTCTGGATGCCTTTCACCAATTGCCGATGCAATAAAGTTAACTCCGCCCTTCTTCGGGAAGAAACACTTCTCGATCTGTCCAGGCCAACCTTGCATAAATTCAAGGGTGCCATAGAAACGATTATCAGGATCCCATACCGCATAAGTCATATTAGAAGCTTTTGGCACAGAATACTCTTCGCCGCGTTCATATGCACATTGATTTACGCGCATATAGACTTTGCGTGCGCGACGACCAAATGTTCCATCGGGAAGAGTAGCAAAAATGCGCTGATTATGCTGTGCTAAAATTCGATTAATGATAATCGGGTGCGTAGCACTAACTACCGCCACACCATATTCACAGTTATGCACATAAAGATGCTCAGCGCAAGAATGCTCGCTTAGAACAATACCATACTTAAAACCTTGAACGGCAACATTTCTTAATATCTGATCGTCAGACTGTGCGCCAGAGCCCATAAGACCTACTGTGTGGCATGGATTTTCAAGAAGCTCCTTCTTGCTATCCCAATCGCCAACATGGTCATCAAGACAGAACTGAGAATCAATAATAATTATGCGGCTTGAGTTCTCTAGATTGACTGCCGAAGTTGTTGGATACATGCGATCGTGGTCCAAGTGAACACGCACCTCGAGATTCTTGATCGAAACAGCAGGAACAGAAAAACATCCCTCACACATCGTGCCTTTGGGCGCAGCAATAACTGCCCATGGGCGCTCTTCAGGATCATGAACCTCAGGGGCGTCCCAAGTTGAATGAAGCGTTACATTCATATTACCCAAGTTTCCAAATCGCGTAGGAACAAAGTGGGGATCGCCATCATCTGGTCTAACTTGATATTCATAAAGAATTTTCGGAGGGAATTCACCTTCAAGCTGAACTACGTTTTTACCAGCTGGAATAATAAGCTGCGCGCGAACAATACGCCCTTCAGAGTCGAACTCGCGACCAGGAGAGGCAATAAGATAGCCCTTTGGTGTATATGGGAAATAAAGTTTACCACCGCCGCGAGCTGCGATATAGTCAATGCCACGCTGAATAGCAGCAGTATCATCTGTCACACCATCACCTTTCGCACCGAAATCAAATACGCAAAGTCTTCCTTCGCGAGCTTTTTCTTCAAGAGAAGGCGTGTGGCAAATGCAACCTGCCATCAAAATAATAGAAAATAATGCTATCAAGTTTTTCATTATCTAGGTTCCTTTATATTTAAAATAGATGCCCCTGGTAAGGACTCAAGAATATCATTTAGCTTTTTATCGTTTAAAATTTCTGAGCGCGTCATTTTCGGCATCGAAATAGATTTTTGTTCCTCAATCTTTTCTACTTGTTTTTCTACCTGCGAAAAAGCCGTAGTAACTTCTACCGTGCCAGTTTTCATCGCCTTAAGTGCTCTTAACAACTCCTCAATTGTCGCGGTTGTTGCAATACGAGAGGAACGAATAAGACACATCTCCATTACTGTCTTCACACTTAAGACATGACGAAGACGATCTTCCATCTCGGCTAGTTGGTCGCATATCTTAAAAAGACGCGACGAATCAACTAAATCGGCTTGTGCTTTTAGCGTCTCGACGTGTGCAGCAGAGGCCGCCAAAGAGCCAAGCTCAGAGCCCAGAGATTTAACAACAACAAGATCACGGAAATGCATCATAAGCTCGCCGGCAAGTCTGCGCATATCCTTACCTGCTGAATCAAACTTTTCCACTCCCTTAATTACTGAAGCAGCATCTCCTGTAAGCACCGCTTCAGCAAGACGCTCTAATTCAGAACGACTGACAAGACCAAAAATGCCAAGAGCATCTTCTTCTGTGATTTCGTTACCCCTAAAAGAGACCAACTGATCAAGCGAAGAAAGAGCATCTCTCATGCCACCTTCAGCGCCACGCGCTATCGCCATAAGCGCGTCTTCAGCAGCATTAATCCCTTCGCTTTTACATACATGCAAAAGGCGAGAGAAAATATCTTTAGTTTGAATGCGTCTTAAATCGAATCTTTGACAACGCGATATAATCGTTGCTAAAACCTTATCGCCTTCAGTAGTAGCGAATATAAACTTTACATGTTCAGGCGGCTCCTCCAGCGTCTTTAATAGAGCATTCCACGCCGCCTTTGAAAGCATATGACATTCGTCAACAATGTAAATTTTATACTTTGAATTTACGGGTTTAAATTGTGAACTTTCAATGATAGGCTTAACATCGTCAACACCATTGTGACTTGCCGCGTCAAGCTCCATCACATCAAGATTGCGCCCTTGATCAATTTCTTGACAATTGACGCATTTACCACAAGGCTCACCATTCGCTGGCGAAGTACAGTTTAGCGCCTTTGCGAAAATTCTTGAAAGCGTCGTTTTGCCAATGCCGCGCGGACCGATGAATAAATACGCATTAGCCACTCTATTAGCAGCTATCGCATTTTTCAATGTCTCAACTACATGCTGCTGCCCGATGACATCAGCAAATATCCGCGGCCTATATTCGAGCGCTAGCGCCCTGCGCTGTTTTCCTACATCCATAACCCGTAAAAACCTTTATCAAGATTGAATACGCTCATTTGCCGCTGCCACCTTGGCAGCAAGCTCTGCTTTATAAGCCTTAAATTTCTCACGAAGATTTTCGTCTGCCGTGCCAAGTATTTGAATAGCAAGAAGCGCCGCGTTAACAGGGCCAGCAGAGCCGACTGCCACAGTAGCTACAGGGACACCGCTAGGCATTTGCACAGTAGCATAAAGCGCATCAAGACCATTGAGAGCGCCACCAGCAACTGGTATGCCTATTACAGGCAGAACCGTTGATGAAGCCAAAACACCACCTAAGTGAGCAGCTCCCCCTGCAGCTGCGATAATAACCTTAAGACCGCGAGTTTCAGCCGTCTTTGAGTATTCAATTGCTTCAAGTGGTGTGCGGTGTGCAGAAATGACGCGCTTTTCATAGGCCACTCCGAATTTCTCTAAAACCTGACAGCCCTTTTCTACTAACGGCCAGTCAGAATCACTGCCCATAACAACGCCGACTTTAATTTCGTTTTCCATTATCTACTCTACCTTTCTTTATTTAAAATATTTCACACTTTGGCAACTTGCCAACAATGGGACTAACGTAATCAATAAATGCCTTTGTAACATCATTACCACTAGAGGCGATATAGTTTTTAGGCATTGACTTAGTAAACTTTGCTGCGCGCTGAATCGGTAAGGCCTTGTACGTAACACGATAAGCTGCTTTAGAGGCGCGGCAAATAGCTACAGTACCTTTCTTTATCTTGCCTTCAAAGGCAAACTTTACAGCAGCTTGACCTACTTCAAATGCTTCCTTGGAATCTACATTGGAAGCAACTCCTGGGAATGAACGCTGAAGATAACCAAACGTATCGGCTCTAACGCGCTTTATTTCGCAATTGGCTTTTAAATATTTAGCTAAGTAATCGCCTAATGCGCCAGTTCCGCTCATCTGAACATTTCCGTGGCTATCTTTCTCACCATCAGAAAGCATCGCACCTATAGAACGACCTTGCTCATCACGGATACCTTCTGAAACAGCAACTACGGCACGGCCGAATTTTGCCATTGCTTTTTTAATATCATCGCCAAACTTCTCCAAAGAAAATGGAACCTCTGGCAAATAAATAAGGTGCGGGCCATCATCGCAGCGTTCACGTGCTAATGCGGAAGCTGCTGTCAAAAAGCCAGCATCTCTCCCCATAATGACATCGATTTTTACACCCCCTAACGCACGGTTATCAAGATTATCACCCTTTATCGCACTAGCAACAAAGCGCGCTGCGCTTCCAAAGCCAGGCGTGTGGTCACAACTCCTTAAATCGTTATCTATCGTTTTAGGTATGTGATAAACTGTAAGATTATATTTAGCCTTTTTCGCTTCATCCGCGACTATACGCGCAGCATCTGCCGAATCGTTGCCTCCGATATAGAAAAAGTAACCAACATTTAATTCACGGAATCGCTCAAAAATTGTACGACAATCTTCTGCATTAGGTTTTTTACGGCAAGAGCCTAATGCCGAGGAAGGCGTCGCTGCTATTGCTAGGAGTTTCTTTTCTGTGGGCTTTCTTAAATCAACATAATCGCCATTTAAAATGCCCACTATCCCATGCCTAGCACCAAGTATCGAGCCAATTCCAGCGCGGCGGCGCAACGCTAAAACCGCGCCAATAAGCGACTGGTTTATAACCATCGATGGCCCGCCAGATTGCGCTATAACAACATTTTTAAGTTCCGTTTTTTTCATAACTTATTCTTAAGAAATTAATGTCTGAACGAACGCTGGCCGGTAAACACCATCGCAACTCCTGCGTCATTACAACAGTCAATAACATCCCAATCGCGGAGCGCGCCACCAGGCTGAACGATAGATGTAATTCCCTCGCGAATGCCGACCTCCGCTCCATCGCGGAACGGGAAGAACGCATCCGACACCATAGCACACCCAGGCAGACCACCCTTCTCTGCCTTCGTCTGCTCCATAATCTCTGCCTGTTTCTTTGCGCCATCTTCCTCGCCAAAAACCAAGCGCAGATCATTATATGGCTTTTGATACTTTTCCCAAGCGATCCAATCGGCGTGCTTAGTGTAGGCTTTGTCACGAGCAATTTCCGCGACACCCACGCGATCTTGCTCGCCAGTTCCAATTCCTACCGTCACTCCGTCTTTCACGTAAAGAACACTGTTGGAAGTTACGCCAGCCTCAACAAGCCAGCCAAACACCAAATCTTCATATTCCTTTGCAGTTGGAATACGCTTTATCGAATGCTCCTCAAAAGTTACTTCTCCAGTTTCCTTGTTTGTGATTTTACGCTTGCAATAAGCTGGCATTAAATCTTCAGGTTTTCTCGCATTTGCGCTAAAAGATGTCTGCGCGACGATACCTCCATCAATAAGACTCTTGAAATCTATCACATGTTTAGCAACAAATTCTGTAAGGCGCGACATGTTCTTAATACGGAAGACGCGTAAATTTTTCTTCGTTGCAAATAAATCCATTACACCTTCTTTGAAGTCTGGAGCAACAACGACTTCAGCATAGTTTTCAATAATAAGCTTAGCCGTCTCAATATCACACTCTCTATTCAACGCTATCGCACCACCAAAGGCAGCAAGCCTATCAGCCTTGTTGGCACGATAATAAGCCTCAGCAAGAGTACTGCCAGTTGCTACGCCACATGGATTATTGTGCTTTACAATTACAGCAGTGGGCTTTTCCATCAAGTAACGCAAAATATTCAATGCATTATCAGTGTCTGTAACGTTCGTCTTGCCAGGGTGCTTACCAGACTGAAGAAGTTCTGGAACTGATGCTAAATAACGACCAGCCTGAAGCATCTCAACATCACCAAGAACAAGGTTACCATTTACTAACTTATAAAGAGCAGCCTCCTGACCAGGATTTTCACCATATCTAAGACCTTTTTCCTCGCCGCCAATATTCCAGGTTACCTTCTCGTACCGAAATGTTTCACGCTTAGCGCCATCGATAAACGAAATCTCCATTTGAGGCGCAAAGTGATCTGCTTCAATCGTCTTGTATGCTTCTTTTAAGTCTTTCATTTTCTCTCCATCCTTGTTTTTATATAGATTTAAAATATTCGATTGTTTTAGAAAGTCCTTCATCTAGGCTTACCGTCGGCTCCCAGTTAAGCAGCTTTTTTGCCAACTCAATATCAGGCTTGCGTTTTTTAGGATCATCACCAGGCAATGGTCTATAAACTATTTTTGAAGTAGAGTTTGGTAACTTCTCAAGAGTTTTTTCTGCCAACTCTTTTATCGTGTATTCTCCTGGGTTACCTGTGTTGAGCACTGGCACAGGTGGTCTATCGGGAAGCCCGAAAAATGCCCTTACCTTTTCTTTCGGCAAACGCATAAATCTGACAAACGCCTCTATTAGATCGCTATAGTACTGGAACGAACGCGTCTGAGAGCCATCACCGTAAATCGTTATATCTTGATCATTTAGAGCCTGCATAATAAAATTCGACACAACTCTACCATCTTGCGGATGCATTCTTGTCCCATAAGTATTAAATATACGAGTCATTCTAGCATCTACATCAAACTCGCGAATATAATCAGCAATAAGCGTCTCGCCTATGCGTTTACCCTCGTCATAACAACTTCTAATGCCAATTGTATTTACATTTCCCCAATAAGATTCTTTCTGAGGATGCACTAGCGGATCACCATATATTTCGCTAGTAGAGGCGTGTAGCATCTTAGCGTTATCTCTCTTTGCAATTTCAAGGCAAAGCATAACGCCTTTGATGCCGGTCATCGTTGTGAAATGAGGTCTGGCCTGATAATGCACGGGCGAAGCGGGGCAAGCTAAATTATAAACCTCTTCTACTTTATCAAAGTCATCGGCCTTCAAGTCACAGACATCAGCCTCAAGAAACTTGAAATTTGGGTTTGATGCAAAAGAGGAAATATTCTCTCGTGTACCTGTGTACAAATTATCCACACCGACTACTTGACAACCTTCATTCAGAAGTCTTTCCGCAAGATGGCTCCCAAGAAATCCTGCCGCACCTGTTACTAGAACCTTCATTTTAAATACCCTTTATTTTGTCATCTAGAGTTTTTTGCTCATCAAATAAACTTCTAGCCCTTGGATCAAACTTCGTTGATGAAAACGGAATTTTAAAGAACGATTCATACGAGGCTTTACCATTTAAACCCCTGAGCGAAAACTCTAACTCATTAACATCCATTGGAACTCTGCCATATATTTCTGTAGGGCTTCCAACATAAATATTTTTTACCATTCTTGGATAGACTTCTGCTTTACAAGACGAGGCGAAAATAAGACGAATATCTGTCAGAACAGGATCTCTAAAACGCTCTGTTAAGCCTTGAAGCCCTTTGCCAGCTGTGCGCCTAGAACCAGTATAGACAAAACTCTCTCCTCTATTACCACGCGTTAAAACATCAATTAACTCAATATTGGCCTCTTTCTTTACGCCATACATATAAACAGAAACCAACCCATCATTTAACTTTGAAAACTTTTGAATAATACCGGCGGTTGAACTAAAACCAGAATTGGCATCGCCATCTGTAACTACAAGTGCTATTAAAGGACGAGCTGGGTCTCTGGGCAAAGTAAGAACACTTTCAATAGTAGCAAAGACATCAGTTCTGCCATATGAGGCTAAATCATTTATCCACTCATAAGCCTCATCAAATGACGACTGTGTGCATTGGCGCCAATTTTTAAAAGCATATGAATAATGGTTACGAAAAGCCACGAGATTAAACCTATCTGCTGTATTCATCGCCGTTGAGAGGATGCCTTTTGCAGCAGCTCTTAAAGAGACCATACGCTCTCTGCCTATTGACCCAGAGGCGTCAATAAGAAGAACAAAATCCTTTGGAACCACTTTCAAAACATCAAGCGGATTAACAGTAATATGAAAATATTTCCAATTACCATCCTGCGCAGAGGTCGTTTTAACATCAACAAATTGCGAAAGTTCTTCAACATTAGGAGCATCCAGCAATTGACGAACAGCCTTTTTCTCTGCTTCGATAACTACCTTGTCGACTTTATCAAGAACTGTATCTACAGGTTTGAACTGGGGCGTAGAGTCTTCTTTAGCAAAGCTTGATACTTCAGATTTCTTGACTCGCGGCACCGATGAAAGTTTTGGAGTTTGAGAGAGCTTAGGCATATAAAATGAAGTGTCTTTATTTGGAGTTGGCACAACACTAGGAGCCATCGCTAATATTCGCGCCGTCGGAACGTGCGCAGGCATCTTCAACGGCTTTTCTATTCTTGGAGAGTTAATATCCTTAACAGCAACTACTTCAAAATCCTGAAACTTTGGCTCTGGTGCTTTAGGCATCGTAGCCTCGGGCGGCACTGCAATAGGAAGCGAAGTTGAATCTTCTACTCGCCTCAGTTCTGGCGCTAGCTCATCTGCTATTGTTGCCTCTGGTGCAGTACGCTTTGCATCCTGGTCTAAAATATCTTCAATTTTAACAATATCTTTTGGTGTTGACGTATTTTCAATACGAGTAACACGAACCTGCCTAGGCATATATTTCTCGTCAATGCCTGTAGACATTACTCGCCCCTTTACACAAAAAACCAAAACGGCGTGAAGCGCAAGCGACACAGCCACTGCGATAAGAACAATATCCTCGCGGCGTTCTTTTGTCACTTCGCCTCCTCTGGATTTTCGTTAAGGAGCTTTTGCGCGGCAGGTCCATAAACAGGATCATCAAATAAAGTAATAATAATTGTTGCGTATGCACGCGCAGCACGGACATCTTTGCGTCCTAACGACAACGTCGCCAACTCCATATAGGCATTGCATCTTAAAGAAGAATCTTTACTATTTAACTCAACTGCTTCTCGAAGAATTTTCTCGGCTTCATCAAAATTACCCGCTTTAGTTTCTAGCGCTCCCAATCGCACTGCGGCATTGCCAGCCCGCTCTGTGCGAGTAGACAAATTAAAGCCATCACGATATGACGCTATCGCTGCTGCAAAATGGCCCTCTGCCTCTTCGGCATGTGCCTTTAAAAATAAAGCTTCTTGTTTTAGTTCTTCAGTCGTAGCAACTGAAGCTAAGGACGATGCGCAAAGCTTTGCCTCTCTTAAAGCCGCGTCACCTGATTTCTCCTCTATCAAAAAGCGACCTACAGAAAGAATTTTCTTGGCGCTCATTCTTTCTGTCGCACCTTCGGCAACTAAACTAGCATATGATTTTTTCGCTGTAACAAAATCACCTTCTTCAAACGCAATGTCTGCTAGCGCAATGCGCGATTCGCGGCGAAGTTCAATAGGAAGCACCCCTTCTAAAGCTTCTTTAAGTAACTTTGCCCCTTCGGCTTTATGTCCTAAACTTATCTGAGTCATCCCACGCCAATAGCGCATCTCGTTAATCTTAGCGTGATTGGGTGATGACTTCATCGCCTCTGCCAACGAAAGCTCTGCTGCAGACCACATAGAAGCACGAATCTCTAACATGGCTTTTCTATAAAGCGCCTCTACTGCATCTACAGACCCAGGATTTGAAGAAGCTATTTCGTCGTACATTTTTTTAGCCCATTCTGGGCGAGATGAAGTTTCATACCACCATGCTAGCCTAAGAGCATCTGTCGGCGAGCGAGAAATCTCGTAAGCCCTACGAGCGTTCTCTAGAGCTTTCGCGTTGTCACCCTTGCTACTTGCTTCATCAAAGTTAAGTCTCGCAAGAGGCAACTCGCAACTTTTGCGATACTTGCCAGTGGGATAGTCTTCTAAATACTTTTCAAACAACTTGCGCGCTTTTTCATTTTCGCCCGCTTGATAAGCACATGCAGCCGCCAAATATTCGTAGTCTTCACCATCCTTCGAATCGATAAATTGCGCACATTCTAAATACATCGCCGCTAGGTAATAACTCCATGCCCTTAGGCACATGGCCTCTTCAACATGTTTCCCATTAGGAAAATTTTTAGAATATCGCCTAAGCATCGTCGCTGCTTGCGAATAACGTTTTGAAGTGTAACTTTCAACTGCTGCTAAATAAAGAGCGTCATCACCTAGTGATTTATCAGAACTAAAGGCTATAGTTAAAAGATCTTCTACCGCTTTTTTGCGAAGTTCCTCATCTTCTGATTTTATCCACTTTGAAGCCCTAACAAAACGAGCGTATAAGGCATAATCACCATTAGGATCAAGTTTAATCGATTTAGTAAATAATTCAGTATCAGATTTTGCTAAACCTAAATGATAACAAGCAACGGCTCTGACCTTATTATCAACACTATCACTATTTAATAGCTCAAGTTCTTTTATCTTTGTTTCTTCATCTACTGCTGTCAATGCAGCATTTAATCTAGCATGAAACTTTAATCTAAAAGTTGGATCATCGACTTTAACTGCCGCTAGATAATGATTTCTAGCCTTTTCATTACGTCCTAATCTACGCTCGCATTCACCCAACCTAAACTCCAACTCATTTTGCGGCAAGGCATTGGTCGCTTTAAGAGAAACATATTCCTCTTGTGCCTTAGCATATTGACCTTTATTAAAAAGCCTATCGGCTAGCGCAAGCCTATCGGCTGGCAACACAGAAAGCGCTGACAATAATAAGGCTAATATCATTTATTTTCAGTAGCAAGCGAAAAGTTCCAGATATCTGCCGCGCGACAAGTATCAACGAGCTTTATAAGCATATCGTACTTTGTGTCGCGATCTGCTCTTATAATAACAGGCTGCCCAGGATAATACTCTGCCACCTTTGAGAGCCTCGACTTTAAATCCTCAAGAGAAAGCTTAACGCCATTTACACTTATAACACCTTCTTTAGTAAGATTTACAATCACCTCTCCTGGCATACGGTCTGGTGTTTGAGCAGTACCTGCTGTCGGTAATTTTATAGATATCTCGCTTTCCCATTGAGAGAAAACGCTTATCGTGACGAAAAAACATAATAGTAAGAATATAACGTCAAGCATAGACGTTAATTCAATAGATGTAGCCTTTGGAGGTTCTTTACGCGAGAATCTCATCAGCTCTCTCCTCTATTTCATCTACGCGTCTTTGCGCACGCCTACGAAAGAAAGCATACGCTAACTGCGAAGGAATAGCGACTACTAAACCAAATATCGTAGTAACGATAGCTTGCGAGACACCTTGTGCTAAAACAACAGGCTTTGCCGCGGCACTTGCTTGGCTAGCAATACCGCCAAACGCCTCGAACATACCAAGAACCGTACCAAGCAGCCCTACTAGCGGAGCAATTGCAGCAATATCAGATAGCCACTGTACTTGACTAAAGAGTCGTTGCGCAATTCTAGAGCCTTCAGCCTGTGGATCTTTAGCTCTTTTAATATTCTCAAGAGCTTCAGGAATAACTACTCCTCTACGTTGAGAATACCATAAATAAAATACGAGTGCTAAGGCTGCTACAGAAAATAAAGCCAACACCCACATGAGCATCCCGCCATAAGCCCAAGCCTGGGCAAAAGTGATTTCATTCATTAGATAAACACCTTTCGTAAATTTCCTTGTATTATATCAAAAAAACGAGTTTTATGGAAATTAGAACGATGTAAAAAAGACATAAAAAAACGTCCTCACCGCAATACGGGAGAACGTTTTTCTAGACGGCTTAAAGCCGATTCAATTAGGCTTCGTCAGCGAAACCCTTGCTCTTGAGATACTCAAGAACCTTGCCGACAGTCGTGAGCTTTTCAGCATCCTCTTCAGGAATTGCTGCGCCAAATTCTTCTTCAAACGCCATGATAAGCTCAACGTTGTCAAGAGAATCTGCACCGAGGTCATCGATAAACGAAGCTTCTTCGGTAACCTGCTCAGCATTAACACCGAGCTGCTCGACGATGATGTCTTTTACGCGATCTTCAAGCTTTCCTGCCATTTTTTTACTCCTTAGTTTTAAGTGATAACTAATTATATCATATTTGATATATACTACGCAAGAGCTCAGTTAAGCTCCATACGACCACGACGGCTGCGCATACGGATGCGAGCACGTTGAGATTTTTTACGAGCCTTAACGCAAGGCTTTTCGAAATAACGTTGGTCACGAAGCGTCTTCAAAAGACCCTCTTTGTCGAGAATCTTCTTCATGCGCTTAAGACCGCGCTCGACCGACTCGCCCTTCTTGAGTTTGAGTACGATAGCCATTACTTCACCTCCTTCGCCGGCTCTTTCTCCGCCTGGGCTGACTCTTCAGCCTTGACGAATTGAAGAATGCACATTTCAGCAGCATCACCCTTACGGGCGCCAAGCTTGACGATGCGCGTATAACCGCCCTTGCGATCCTTGAACGAAGGAGCGATCTTATCGAATAGGATACGAACTGCCTCTGGATCTAAAAGTCTGCTCGCAGCGAGACGGCGTGCAGCAAGATCGCCCTTCTTGCCGATTGTAACCATCTTATCAGCTGCCTTACGTGCTTCCTTAGCCTTTGGCAACGTGGTCTTGATGGATTCAGCGAGAATGAGGTTCGTGACAAGACCCTTCATGAGCATCTTGCGGTGCTCTGTAGAACGGCCGAATTTTTTCATTACTCTTTGATGACGCATTTTAAAACTCCATTAATTCTTAGTTCTTCTTGTCGAGAAGATCGTGATCAAACTTATACCCGAGCGAGAGACCCATCTGGAGAAGTCTTGCCTTGATTTCATCAAGAGACTTCTTACCAAAATTGCGGTACTTAAGCATATCTGCTTCTGTCTTTGAGCAGAGCTCGCCGACTGTCGCAATATTTGCTGTGTTTAGGCAGTTTGCCGCACGCACAGAAAGTTCAATCTCATGAACTGACATATTGAGAAGCTTGCGAATCTTTTCGCGCTCTTCCGTACCCTTCTGGTCTGGACCTTCAAAGGTAATTTTCTCATCTTCACTGACGAAAACGTCAAGATGACGGCGGAAGATTGCTGATGCTGTCTTAAGTGCCTCATCTGGCGTAATACGCCCGTCAGTCCAAATATCAAGAACTAGTTTCTCGTAGTCAGTACGCTGACCAACACGAGTGTTCTCAACGAGGAAGTTGCACCTTGTTACAGGTGAGAAGATTGAGTCAATTGCGATCCTACCGACTTCCTGCTCGCTAGACTTGTTACCGTCAGCAAGGCAGAAACCGCGACCGGTGCGAACTTCGCACTCAAGATCAATTGAACCATCTACATCAAGCGTGCAAATGACGAGATCAGGATTAAGCACTTCAACATTATTAGCTGCTGCAAAATCGCCAGCGACTACCTCGCAAGGTCCAACCTTCTTGAGAGAAATCTTCTGGACCTCGCGATTGAAAGTCTTGATGAGGACCTTCTTGAGGTTCAAGATGATGTCAGTGACGTCTTCAGCGCATCCCTTAATCGACGCAAACTCATGGCTAACGCCCTGAATTTTGACAGAAGAAATGGCAGCGCCTTCGATTGAAGAAAGCAACACGCGGCGAAGCGAGTTACCAATCGTCCTTGCGTAACCTATTTCAAACGGCTCAGCGACGAAGCGCGCATATGTGGCGTCGGACGCCTGGTTCTGCGTCATGACCTTCTCCGCCTTCTGCGGCATTTCGAAATGGCTCATGCGAATTGGCATAATATCACCCTCTTTAGAATGTTCTCAACAACGAAAAGATTAGCGCGAATAGAGTTCGACGATTGCCTGCTCATCAACAATCGGAGCAATCTGCTCACGAGTTGGTACAGCGAGAATCTCTGCTCTAAGCGTAGCCTGGTCAAAAGCGATCCACTGAGGCAATTGTGCGCCAGTAGCTGCTTCAACACTGCGATTAGCGTATTCTTTAGATTTTTCAGCCTCTTTCACGGTGACAACGTCACCAACCTTGAGAATCATGGAAGGAACGGCAGCCTTGCGACCATTGACGCAAACGTGACCGTGAAGCACATACTGACGAGCGCTACGACGGCTAGGAGCCATACCGAGGCGATAAACTACGTTATCAAGGCGAAGCTCAAGAAGTTGGAGAAGGTTTTCACCAGTAACACCATCACGCCTTAATGCTTCGGCGAAGAAACGGCGGAACTGAAGTTCGCCCATGCCATACTGACGACGGAGCGACTGCTTCTGACGAAGCTGGCTACCGTATTCAGACATCTTCTTAGCTCTGCGGCCAACGTGCATACCAGGAACGCCAATACCCTTTTCAATTGGGCATTTAGCCATGTAGCAACGAGCGCCTTTTAAAAACAACTTCTGCCCCTCGCGGCGGCACTGACGACAAACTGGACCCGTATAACGACCCATAAATTAGACCCTCCTGCGTTTACGTGCACGGCAACCGTTGTGAGGAACGGGCGTCGTATCGGTAATTTGAGTGACACGGATACCGGCAGCCTGAATTGCTCTAACTGCACTTTCGCGGCCTGCACCAGCGCCCTGCATCCTAACTTCACATTCATGCATGCCCTTGGCGAGCGCGATACGCGCAGCGTCCTGAGCGACCATAGTGGCAGCAAAAGCCGTTGACTTACGGCTGCCCTTAAAGCCTGCCTTGCCAGCAGAGCTCCAGCTAATTACACCGCCTCTAGCGTCAGCAATTGACACCTGGGTGTTATTGAATGTAGAACGGATAAAAGCGATACCTGCAGGAATCGACTTACCGCTGCGCTTGGCCTTAACAGCCTCACCGCCTTCAGCATCTGCAACGGGCGCTGCCGCGGCAGGAGCTGCTGTCTTCTTGATATCTTCTGACATGATGAAAACTCCTTAACGGCCAGCCTGCTTGGGCATGGCGATAGAGATACGCTTGCCGCCCTTGCGAGTGCGAGCGTTTGTTTTGGTACGCTGACCGCGGACGGGAAGACCCTTTTTGTGTCTGAGGCCGCGATAAGAACCGATCTGAATAAGACGGCGGATATTCTGCGAAACCTCACGTCTGAGGTCGCCCTCAACGCGGAAATGATCCTGAATATACGTAGTGATGGCGTGAATCTCATCCTGAGTGACGTCATCAGCTTTCTTCATAGGATCTACATTTACGGCCGCCAAAACGTCATCGGCACGTTTTGGCCCAATACCGTGGATATACCGCAGTGCAAAGCGGATATGCTTTTTACCAGGGATGTCCACACCCATTAATCTAGGCATATTTTTATTACCTCATTTCTTACCCTTGACACTGCTTGTGCCTGGGATTGGTGCAGATCACGCGCACCACACCTTTACGGCGGATGATGCGGCAGTTCTCGCAAATGCGACGAACGGAACTACGTACTTTCATTGTTTGTTTAACTCTTTTGAGTGGTCGAATAAGTGCGTATTATATCAAAAATGCTAAATCTTTTGCAAGGGGTAATTTTTTAAATTTTCAAGTTCATGCTCAATTTGCTCTAAAGAGCGTATTTTTGAGAGCCTTGAACGTAGCTGTGCAGCCCCTGGCATACCATTGAAGTATCTAAATAGATGCGTATGCATACGTATCGAAGCGAATGCATCGCGTGATGGCAAATGGTCATTTGGAAACTTTTCAACAAGCTGCTTATGGAAATCTAGTAAAAATTGCAAATGCATCCTACATGATGTCATCGCGTCATGTTCAACAAGGGGCTTTTCACCTTTTAGTAGTGAAAATATCCACGGCTTTGATAATGCCGCCCTTCCTATCATAAGACCTGCTACGCCAGTAGAAGCCATTTTCTTAACACTTTGCGCATCTTTGATGCTGCCATTTCCTATTATCTCAAGCTTAGTTTTTGAAACTACTTCTTCTAATACATCAAGATGTACTTCTCCAGAATGCTTTTCTGATGTATAGCGAGCATGAATAATAATACTAGATGCGCCAGCTTTTTCCGCTGCATCTAAAATTTCAAATATCAAGGTTTTTTGAGGATGAGGCCCTAAGCGCGTTTTAAGGGTAATGGGCAAAGTTGTCGCGCTTTTCATTGCCTTGAGCAGTTTATAGATTTTCTCTGGAGTCTCTATAAGTTTTGCGCCAGAGCCAGACCTAGTAATTCGCAACATTGGACAGCCAGCATTGAGATTTATCGAAGCAAAACTCCCTGTTTCTTCTATTAATTTAGCAGAAAACGCTAATTCCTCTTCATTTGAGCCAAAAAGTTGGCAATGAACTCGACCCTCTTCGGGCAATGTTTCTATTAGACGCAATGTGCCGCGGTGACCGTGGAAAAGAGCCGCCGCACTAACCATCTCTGTATACGCCTCATCAGCACCACCCAAAAAACACATTTTTCTAAAAGGTGCATCTGTGAAATCTGCTAATGGTGCTAGTATATACTTCATTTTTTATTAGGAGCAAAAAACGGATCTACATATCCTTTTGTTTTTGTAGGATTAGCTACCGTAACAAAACTTGGAGCCCCCCATGTAGAAGAATCACTCTTAGCAAAAATCGCCACATCAACACGCGATGTTATTGAGCTTAAATCGATAGTTAACTTGGCAAGATTTGAAGCTATGCGCTCAAGCTTATGAGAAGAGGCACCATTTACTATTGAAAATTCATTTGAAGTGCCGCCAGTTGATTTAATAAAAAACTCTTGAGTACCCTTATCTTCTCTTACAACAAATGCAACAGAGCAACGAGAAGAAAATACACACTCCGCTTTAATCTTTTCGCCTTCCTTTGGCTTTGCTGGGCCAGCAGCTATAATTGCGACGGGAGGAATTTCTTCAGCTTTAAGCTTTTTTGAAAGCTTTATTAATTTAGGGACATTAAGTCCATTTGGCGGCATACATGTCGGGTGCGCCTTAGAAGACAAATAATCTGCCTCTGTCTCTACCCCAACTAATGAGCGACGGATAATATTCTGGACTAAAGGTGCGAGCATCCCTTTCGAAACAGCCGCGGCTTTAACTTCGCTTTTAAGAGAGCGAGAAATCTCTAATGATGCTTTCAAATAATATAAATCTGACCAACTTGCCCCTGATGTAACAATCCAATAAGGAGCTACCGACATAAACAAATCACCATTAACCCCTACAGGTGGATAATCGGCATTGGCAGGAAAAACCCATATCTGATTTAGAAAATAAAACTTCTCCATCAGATAAAACTTATTTCTATCAATCGTCATCAATGCACGCGGCAAACTGCGCCAAAAAGATTTATCTTGGAGAGCTCTAGAACAATTTCCAAAAACTGGATATGGGAAAATCATATTAGGAAAATCTAGATGCGCTCTGCGATTTCTCGCTTCCCTATCGAGCATGACTTCTGTAAGTCCTGGAAAATCCGCTACATTTATTCTAGAATGCATACCGTCACGATTCATATAAAGATCGTATCGGTTAGCGCCCGCCTTACCGCCTGTCAACTTTGCCTTTACAGAAAAAGCACCAACCTCAAAGTCCCAACCGAGATTATGCTCGCCAACTGAAAGCGGTCCATTCCCAACTCCACACGTTGTTGGCACACTAGCTAGCGGTCCAAATAAAATAGGTTTTTTCGCGATTGAGCGCGCATACTCAATAAGCTTTGCAAATCGCTTGCGATCTTTTAGCCTAGCTAAATCAAGATCGGCCGCCATTGATACATGATCTCTATAACCTAAATCAATCGCCTTTTCAAGTTGCACATACGCAGGTTCTTGATCCTCTTTATAAGCTAATGCACAAGCGTAATTATATGCCCAAGTTGGGTCTTCTGGCAAAAGCGCTGCTGCTTTTGAACTTGTTTCAAGCATCGTTGACGTATCTCCAGTGCGATACGCATTTACAAATGCTGCTTTTAATTTTGTATGCTCAAGTTGCTTTGCCGGATATTCCCATATCGACAGCACAGCTAAAGCTACGACAAGCCAATTCATATTATTTCCTTCCGCGAAGACGCATCCACGTTGGTATCTTTACCATTCTTGCTTCACGGCTTTGATTTGTAGAGACAGTATCTATTGTACCGATTGATGGCGATTCAAGCTCTGCTATGCGTGCCATAAGCACCTGTTGATTTTGAGCTTCGCGGCGCATGAGCTCATCATTTTGCTTGCGTAAGTTTAAAATTTCCTTCTCGCGGAAATTTAACTTCTCGCGCAAAAGCGCAACTTCCTGATTAATCTGTGCAATATCTTTATCGCTCACCAATCTACGCGATTGTTCAGCCTTTAATAGACGTATCGTTTCAGACTGCTCTGAAATCTTGCGCTCGCGTTCTGCAGCCGTTTTTTCAGCCATGCGGCGATAATCCTCGTATTCTGTCCTTATTTGTGCAGTACGGGGATCTTCAGGATTTGAACGCAAAGCCAAACGAGTCATTTCTGCCGCGTCAGCGCCTGCTCTCTTAAGAAGATTACGCCTACGCTCAGTTAATCGTTCAATCCTGTTTTGGTATCTAGCACACATTTCTTCAAACTCGGCTTTTTCTGCTTCTAAGGTATTGGCTAATTCAGTTGCCTCGTCAGAAATTATCGAATAGACTGCTGCTTGCATATTAGCTATTTCACTTGCAGCCTGAGGAAGACGCTCTAGATCTTCCCTAAGTTTTCCTATCGTAAGATCCTTATCAGCTAGCTCAGTAGCGCGTTGCTCAAGTTGAGTTTTATTAACATCAAGAATTGACTCTAATTCCCTTACTCTTCTTTCATCAATAATTGTTTTCTCAACAATTTTCTCTACTTCAACAGGAACTTCTACGCGTACTTCTTTTATAACTTCCTTTTCAACTATCTTTTCTACTTCAACTGGAACCTCAACGCGTACTTCTTTAATAACTTCCTTCTCTACTATCTTTTCTACCTCAACTGGCACTTCAACGCGCACCTCTTTTACAACTTCCTTCTCTACTATCTTTTCTACCTCAACTGGCACTTCAACGCGCACCTCTTTTACAACTTCCTTCTCTACTATCTTTTCTACCTCAACTGGCACTTCAACGCGCACCTCATTTACGAGAGATACATCTTCTTTCTCTACTTCAAAAAACTCCTCGGCCTTCGGCTCTTCGATTTGTTGTTCACTTACCTCTATAGTTTCTTCTTCAAATGGTGCACGCACTTCAACAACCTTAGCAATTGGAGGTAAGCGCCCAGAAGAAATAAGCGCATCTGCCGCGGCTTTATTATATGGCCCTCGCGGATTTCCATCTCCCAAATCAATTGAAAAGCGCATATCTAAAAACGCTACATCCTCAACTTTACGCCAAGTAAAATTATCGGAGGAAATTTCTTGTCCTGGCTGTATACGCCCTACCTTTGCCCACGCAATAAGTTGCTCTCTAGACTCTGGACCGAAAACTTCGTCTGCAGTTCTTAAATACCACTTTTCATTTTGCATAAATTACCTCCTACCAAAAAGGCGACTGCCAAATCTGTGTTTATTCGCTGCTGCTATTTCACGCTGAGCAGCGGCCTCAAGCGCTTTTAATTTATCGCTAGAAACATCTTTAAAAATACCTTCTAACCTTACTGGAGGAGTAGCCCCAGATGGTTCTTCGAGAACTTCAGCAGTGACCACTCTTCTGGGAGGTGGTGCTACTTCAATCACGCGCTCAACTATCTTCTCAACTGGCACCTCGACGCGAACTTCTTTTATGACTTCCTTCTCGACGATTTTCTCTACCTCAACTGGCACCTCTACGCGCACTTCTTTTATCACTTCCTTCTCGACAATCTTCTCTACCTCAACTGGCACCTCTACGCGAACTTCTTTTATCACTTCCTTCTCGACGATTTTCTCTACCTCAACTGGCACCTCTACGCGCACTTCTTTTATCACTTCCTTCTCGACAATCTTCTCTACTACAACTGGAGGAGGATCTTGCTCTGCTAGAAGTTCATGCATCTTATAGAGTTTTGCGCCTGTAGGCATTTCGCCTCGAGCCTGAAGACCTATAACGAGCGTTCGATTAAATGGACCAAAGAGTTTCCCAGGCTCTGTTTCTACTATCCATTTCATCTCTAGCTCTGGCACTGTTTGTGCTGGCATCCACGAGCGTCTATCTGAAGATATTAAGCTAGCCGGTTCAATACGCCCATCGCGACACCAAGCTACAAGTTGCGTCATTGTTGCAGGGCCATAGACTTTAGAGTCTGCCGCTTTTACGTACCATTTCTTTTCTTCTGACATATACAAATTAGTCTTCTACAAATTTTACATTGCTTTTACTAGGGCTTCTGCAAACTGCGAACAGCTTACTTCTTTTGCGCCTTCCATTAAGCGCGCAAAATCATAAGTAACAGTTTTTTCTGCAATTACTTTATCCATCGCGGAAATAATTAAATCTGCCGCTTCCGTCCACCCCATATATCTAAGCATCATTTCACCAGAAAGTATTAATGAACCTGGATTTACTTTATCTAGCCCAGCATACTTTGGAGCAGTTCCATGGGTTGCTTCAAAAACAGCAACACCGGTTTGATAATTAATATTTGCTCCTGGAGCTATACCAATACCACCGACTGTCGCTGCTAGCGCGTCGGAAACATAATCACCATTCAAGTTAAGTGTTGCAATTACGTCGTATTCTGCAGGGCGTGTTAATATCTGTTGTAAAAACGCATCACAAATACAATCTTTAATTACTATTTCGTTTCCAGTTTTGGGATTTTTAAGTTTACACCATGGTCCTTCGCCAATAGGCTCGGCAAAGTATTCGCGCCTTGCAAGTTGATACCCCCAATCGCGGAACGCACCTTCTGTAAACTTCTGTATATTCCCTTTATGGACGAGAGTTACAGACTTGCGATCATTTGTAATAGCGTAATCAATAGCTGCGCGAACGAGGCGTTCTGTACCTTCTATTGAAACTGGCTTAATTCCTATTGAAGAAGTTTCTGGGAAGCGGATTTTTTTTACTCCCATTTCTTCAATTAAGAATTTTTTGATTTTATCAGCGCCTTCTGTGCCGCTCATCCACTCAATGCCTGCGTAGATATCTTCGGTGTTTTCTCTAAAAACTACCATATCGGTAGATTCAGGGTGTTTAACAGGAGAAGGTACACCTTTAAAGTAGCGAACAGGTCTAAGGCAGACATAGAGATCTAATTCTTGACGCATTGCGACATTAATAGAACGAATTCCGCCACCCACTGGAGTCGTCAATGGACCTTTTATAGAGACAAGGGCTTCTTTACAAGTATCAAGAGTTTCTTGAGGCAGCCACTGACCAGTTTTCTTAAATGCCTTTTCGCCAGCGAGAACTTCGCGCCATTGAATGGAACGGGACTGTCCATATGCCTTTTTAATCGAGGCGTTCCAAACGCGCAAAGCTGCACTTGTTATATCTGGACCTATTCCATCACCTTCTATATATGGAATCACAGGACAATCAGGCACACATAGCGCGCCATCACACATAGAAATTGTATTTTTCATACTAATATTATATCATAAATTTCAGCAAATTAACTCATTTACCTTGTAATTCTCTATTTACCTTGCAACTCTCCATTTACCTTGCAACTCTCTATTTACCTTGCAATTCTCCATTTACTCTTTTACCTTGCAATTCTCCATTTGCCTTGCAATCAACATTGGAAGAAGTTAATGGACATTTGGAAAAACTAAATGCGACCACGAGTCACAATGTCCCTATTATATTTTAGTCGCATTTACTCTGACAACCAATCATGAACTTTGGAGTTAAGAAGTTATAGTCTCTTAATACTCCAATGAGAAAAATACTCCAATGAGAAAAATACTCCAATGAGAAAAATTGTCAACGCACAAACCTCACAAAAATAAAAACAGTAATTCTAAAAAATTATTCTAGCGATAATTTCAATCTCTCCATTGCAAATCACTCCCCAGCTCCACTCAAAACACCCCAAGATTTTTCCGCATATAATTCTCATTTTAAAAATCTTACCGTCTTTGCAGCACGCAAAAACTTCTTAAAAGATCTCTTAAAAAGTCTAAATCTCCCCTCGAAAAAGGACAAAAAGATTTCCTGAACGACACTTAAGCTAGATGCAAACTGTTTTTGCTCAAGAAACGCTGCTTTTCGCCCAACAAATGCCAAGATTCTAGCTTTTTTACCGAAAAAAATGGGTAAAAAAGACAAAAACCGCCCTAGTCGCGATTTATTTGCTGCGGTTTTTGCTTAGTTTTCTTTGGGGTTTTTAGCTATCCCTACCCGTCATACACCCTATCGGGCGAGA
>JAGBZX010000026.1 GCA_017628025.1 Kiritimatiellia bacterium
CCTGAGAATGGTTTCTTCGGTGTTGCTCCTGGCACATCGATGGATTCTAACCCCAACGCACTTCTCTCTTGCAAGAAAGGCACGATCTTCACGAACGTCGTTCTTACACCTGACGGTGATATTTGGTGGGAAGACATGGGTATCAAGGCCCCAGCAGAAGGTATTGACTGGAAGGGCAATCCTTGCTATGTTTGCGCAGACGATCCTTACCGTATGGGTCCAAAGCCTGGCATGACCAAGAAGGAAATTAAAGAATCTGGTTATGTAGCTGCTCACAAGAACTCTCGCTTTACAGCACCTGCTGAGAATTGCCCAGTTCTTGACAAGGATGGCTTCAAGGGTATGTATGAAGGCAAGCCCACAGGTGTGCCGATTGACGCTATCCTCTTTGGTGGTCGTCGTCCTTCTACGATTCCTCTCGTAAATGAGGCTAAGAGCTGGACTCACGGCGTATTTATGGGTTCTGCTGCTGGTTCTGAAGTTACAGCTGCTGTTATTTCCGATCAGATTGGTCAAGTTCGTCGTGACCCAATGGCGATGCTTCCTTTCTTCGGTTACAACGTTGCAGACTACTTCCAGCATTGGCTTGAAATGGAGCGCACAAGCGCTGATGCAACCAAGCTTCCGAAAATTTACTTCGTCAACTGGTTCCGTAAGGGCGATGACGGTCGCTTCATGTGGCCTGGCTTTGGTGACAACAGCCGCGTTCTTAAGTGGATTTGCGATCGTCTCGATGGTAAGGTCAAGGCTACGAAGACGGCTATTGGTAACCTCCCGCTTGCTAAGGATATTGACCTTTCCAACAATACAGGCAAGTTCAAAGTCGTTCCTGCTGACCTCAAGGCTATCCTCAAGGTTGACAAGGAAGGCTGGGTGAAGGAAATCGAAACTATCGGCAAGAGCTACGACGAATATGATGCTAAGGCTTCTAAGGGTTCCAAGGAGATCTCTAAGACAGCTAAGCGCGTTCCTAATGCACTTCGTCAGGTTCTCGCTGATGTAACTGCAGAACTCAAGAAGTGAGTATAAGCTTCAAGCGTACACTTGAGTGCGCGCTTGAAGCGCCTCGAAATATCCCGGCGAGAGACCTCGCCGGGATGCTTTCTTGTAATGATAAGTCGGTAGTAGCTGATTTATTTGCAGCTGCTAACGAAGTATCGAAAAAATGTTCAAAGGTGCTTTTAAAGAGAGCGCTTATTGAATTTTCTAATATTTGTTCTCGTGATTGTTATTATTGCGGCATTCGAAAATCGTCTCCTTTAATAAATAGATATCACATGACGATAGAGGAGCTTCTTAAGGTATCAGAAGAGGCAAAGGAAGAGGGCTTTACGGCAATCGCTCTTCAAGGCGGAGAAATTGAATCAGAGGCTAATACAGCTTTTGTTGAAGAATTTTTGTCAAGAGTTGATATCCCAGAGATTACGCTCTCGTTAGGTGAGCAGACTACAGATGTTTATAAGAGATGGAAGGATGCTGCAAAGGGTAAGCTTTTAAGGTATTTGCTTCGAATTGAGACGTCAAGTACTGAATTGTTTTCTAAGATTCATCCCCCAGAGGCATCATTTAACAAGCGTTTAGGTGCGATTAGAAAACTAAAAAGTCTTGACTATATTACAGGGTCTGGTGTTATGATTGGGCTACCTGGTCAGGCGATAGATGATTTAGCAAATGATATAGTTTTCTTTGGTGACGAAAAACTCGACATGGTAGGAATGGGGCCTTATATTCCTTGCGATTCTACGCCATTACAAGCGCCTACTTTTTCTTCCCAAGAGCGTTTAGAGTTATCACTAAAGATGATAGCGTTAACAAGGCTTTATCTTTGGGATGTGAATATAGTTTCTTCCACGGCATTAGAAGTTCTATCTAGCGGAGCAAGGGATATTGCATTGCGAGTAGGAGCTAATGTTATTATGCCTAATTTTACTCCGAACAAGTATCGTTTAGAATACCAACTATACCCTGGTAAACAACAAATAAAATAATATGAAAAAAATTATATTAACTGTTGGCATTTTTCTTGCTGCTGTTTTTTGCTTGAAGGCAGATTTAAACCCTATTTCAAGTGTAACAAATGATGTTACATGCCGCGCATTGTTCTTAAAGGAGATGGCTCGCAAGAGTGAAGAGCTTAAACTTGAAACGGCATATTTTGAAAACGCAAGTGGGCTTACGCCAAATTCTAGAATTACCGTTTCTGATTTAACAAAGATTGCTCTTGCTGCGCTCAAAGAGCCAGATTTAGCAAGGATTTGGGCAGAGACAGATTGCGAGATTCAGATTACAGGACCAAATCCTCGAAAAGAGGTTCTTGTTCATGCGTATAAGAAATATATGAAGACATGGGGAGATTTTGTAAAGCAATATAAGTTTCTTGGCGGCAAGGGCGGCAGCTTGTTCTATAGAAAACCGCCGCTTTCAACAAGGAGCCATGTCTTAGTTACTGAGGTTGAAGGTCAAAAAATTCTAATTACATTTGCAGGCGCTCTTTTTCATGATGATGCTTTTTTGTATGATATTGAAATAATTAATCTAGCAAAGGCAATGATGCGCGGCGAGGAAGTAGTTCTTCAAGGGTTACTTAAGGATTTTGAAGCTAAAGGCGGTGCATTTGAGTTTGTTACATTAACAGGCAAGAAACTTTCATATAGTAGTAAGTATGTTAATATGCCACATGTGCCTGCTTCAACTACGAAAATCGTAGCAACGCTGTGCTTGCTAGATCATGTTAAAGATCTTTCAACAAAGCTTACTGTAAGAGAAAGTGATATTGTAGGTGGTAGTGGGTTTAAGTGTTATGCTGGTGATCAGATGACATATGAAGATGCGATTCGCGCACTAATGCTCCCATCTTCAAATACGATAGCAAACTCAGTAGCGTCAAATGTTGGCGCGATGATTTTAGAGAAACGCATTAAGGATATAGAGAGATAAATATCTGTATACCCAATTATTTAAGTTTGATACATCGGAATTTAGTGTAATAGATAGATAAATTTTCATGAAGAATATAGCAACTTCAGAAATTTCTGTTTTGCGCGAAATTGCCTCGGCTGTTATGCGCGAGAGAAATGTTCGCGAAATCCTTGAGCATGTTTTAAAGATTCTTGAGCGTGATATGAGGATGATGCGCGGCACATTTACTCTTCTTGAGGGTGATGAGCTGCGCATTGAGGCAACAACAAGTAACTTAAATGCAGAAGAGCTTGCGATAGGGCGATATCGTCTTGGCGAAGGGATAACAGGGTTAGTAGCTAAAACTGGTAAGGCAGAAGTCGTATTTGATATCCGTTCAGACAGGCGTTTTTTGAATAGAACAAAAGCAAGAGGTATTGACGAGCCATTGTCCTTTATCTGTGTCCCTCTTATTCACTCAGGTCATGTTATAGGTACTCTCTCTGTGGATCGAGAGATGACAGGCGATACTTCAACGCTTGCACGGGATGTGATGTTACTAGAGATTATCGCCAATCTATGTGCAGAGGCGGCTTTTGTTTGTCGCGAGCAGTGTGCAGAGCGAGAGGCTCTTGCAAATGAAAACCGCGAGCTTAGAGGACGTCTTTCTGCTTCGCCCGGTGAGATGCTAGGCACGTGTCCTGAAATGTGCGCTGTTTATGAGCAAATACGACAGGTAGCCCCTAGTGATGCGACAGTTTTGATTAGAGGTGCTAGTGGTACTGGTAAGGAGCTTGTGGCTCGTGCAATACAATCACTTTCTTCACGGGCAGATGGTCCTTTCGTGGTTATAAATTGCGCAGCTCTCCCAGAATCGTTAGTTGAGTCAGAACTTTTTGGTCATGAAAAAGGTGCATTTACTGACGCGCATACTCGTAGGATCGGAAGGGCGGAAGCTGCGCAGGGCGGCACGCTTTTTCTTGATGAAATTGGTGATCTTACAATGACCATGCAAGTTAAGTTATTGCGGTTTCTCCAAGAACGAACATTTTCACGAATAGGCTCTAATGTTGAGATTACTAGCAATGTAAGGTTTATAGCTGCAACTAGTCTAGATTTAGAAGATTTAATGGCACGAAAGCTTTTCCGTGAAGATTTGTATTATAGACTTTCTGTATTTCCAATAACTTTGCCTCCGCTTTCCGCTAGGGGTGATGATGTGCTTGTATTAGCTCAACATTTCCTTTCGAAGATTTCATCTAAATATTCAAAGTCTGGGATGAGTCTTTCGGTTGCAGCGCAAAATATGTTAAAAAATTATTCATGGCCTGGAAATGTCCGCGAACTTGAAAATTGCATTGAGAGAGCAGTTTTAACTAGTCGAGACGGGTGTATACAAGGATATGATTTGCCTGCCGCCATAAGGAAGGATAATTTCGCAGATGAAGATATCTCAGTTCCAGATGACATGACGTTAGATGGTCAGCTGGCTGCATTTGAAAAGAAGATACTCTCCTCTGCCATGCGTCGCCATGGAGGTAATAGAGCGGCAGCAGGTCGTCAATTAGGTGTGTCGCCTCGAATGATGAACTATAGGCTTAAAAAAGCAGGCCTTCAGTAATGCGATTAATTGGTGGCTTTAAGTAGTTCGCCAGGAGCTATAACGCCATTTTTCCATGGGTAGGCGCCGAGTTTTACTAGTGCTTCGCCAGCAAGATAAAGAGAACCGGTTATTAAGATTTTGCCACCTAGAGACTTTGCTTTTGCTAGTGCCTCATCTAGGCTTTTGCAAGCTTGAGATTTAATTCCTGACTCTTGCATATATCGCATAGTTTCTGAAGATGTTAAGGATCTTTCGCTAGAAGTTTTAACCGCAAAACCTTCTTTTGTGATTGGGCTAAGAATTTTTAATACTTCTTTTACATCCTTATCGCTACAAAAGCCTGCTACTAAAACGACCTTCTCTGAATTTAAAAATTCATTAGCCAGTGCCTTTGCAGCAGGTGGGTTGTGTGCGCCATCAACTATGATATCTCCAATTTGCTGAAACCTGCCTGGCCATATAACATTAGAAAGAGACTCTTTAGCTTTTATAATGTCAAAACCAATGACTTTAGCAACTGCTAGCGCAGTAATAGCATTTTCTCGATTAAAAGCGCCAGGAGGCATGATTTTTGACGGCAAATCTGATTTTTTTATTAAGTCTGGCGCGTAGTAGAAGGGCGCAGAGAGACGCTCGGCTACCTCTTTTATAGTATTAATAGCGTCAATGTCATTTTCACCCATAACGATAGGCACACCAGGCTTTATTATACCAGCTTTTTCTATAGCAATTTCTTTTATAGTGTTGCCAAGATAGTCGCAGTGATCTAATCCAAGACGAGTAATTACTGAGATTCGAGGATTCAAAATGTTAGTTGCATCAAGCCTACCACCTAGGCCGCATTCAAAAATCTTATAAGCAGATTTTTTCTTGGAAGCGATAAGAACGGCTGTAGCAGTAAGAGCTTCAAAAAAAGTCACGTCGCTAGTAATCTTTTCTGCGGCATTTACTACGATTGACGCGGCACTTTCAAGTGTTTCGTTGTCAATTGGAGCGCCATTTAAAAAGAATCGCTCATTTAAATTAAGTAGGTGCGGAGAGGTGTATCTAAAGACGCTTGAGTTTGCGCAGTTAAAGATACTATCAAGCATCGCTGCAACTGCTCCCTTGCCATTGGTGCCTGCAATATGAATAATCTCTAAGTCATTGTATGGAGTGTTCGTTAACTCCAAAAGAGAGCGCATTGTTTCTAGGCCCATCTTCATGCCGAATCTTCGGCGAGAAAAAAGCTTTTCTAAAGATTTCATAGGCCAGAGGCAACTGCAATTAACGCCATGGCGGCATAACCAAATATCGCAATCCAAAGCCACTTGTCGCTAAGGAGCAAGCGCTCTGGACGCTCCGCCGATTTATCGCCCCTTAGCGCGATAGAAGCATAACGGGCAATGCCGAGAAAAACAAAAATAGCCGTTGAAGGTAGAAGCGCAAAACGAACCCCCATTTTAGAAGTAATAGTGTATGTTAAATATTCTCCTACAGCAGCGAGTCCCGATGCTATAATGGAAATCTTTAGCGCAGTAGGGTGGTAGAGTTTTAAAACTTCTCTTGATGCTGGAGAATTTTCCATTTCACATCTTCTTTTGCAAAGCGCTAGGAAAAGCGAAAGTGTAAAAGTACAAATTAAAAGCCATGGTGAAATGTAGGCTGTTATGATGGCTGCTCCTGCTATAGCTCTTAAAACAAAGCCAGCAGCAAGCGTTATAACATCAACATAAGGTATGTGCTTTAAGAAAGCAGTATAAAGACATTGCATAACGACATAAGCAATAATTGTTGCATAGGCTTGGGCTCTACAAGGCGATAGCATAACCACCATGGCTGGATAGAATGAGCCAAGCGCAAAGCATACTAGCGAAACTCTAACGGCATTAAAACGATGTATTTTGCCAGCTGCGATAGGTCGAAATTTTTTTACAGGGTGGAGCTTGTCTGACTCAAAATCGGCAACGTCATTTAATAAGTAAAAAGCAGAAGAAACAAGTGAAAAGGAGCCAGCCATCGCAAGTGCCATTAAAAAGGACTCCCATCCGCGGACGATGTCTCGTTGTGATGAGTCTGCAACAGAAAAAAACCATGCAAGCATAACTACGCCGTTTTTTGTCCATTGATCAACGCGTAATGCTCTTAGCCAATTTAATATTAAAGGAAGATGTTTCATTTAACGTTACTCCACCTAATAAGCCCCCAGAAAAGACTGTGATGGGAGCAAACTGGATTTTCAATACATTCATAGAAAGTCCAAAACTTTGACCAATTGCGGTTTATTTGTGGCGAGTGTCGAATAGGATTAAGGGAGAGAAAGCGCGTATATTTTACTTGTTGTGAATTGTCGGTTTGTATTTCGCAAAACGGCCAAAGTCTGAAGTATGATTTGTCTTTACGAGTCACTAGGAATGGAAATACTCTAGTTTCATCATCGTAGAGCTCAATGAGCTTCCATCCAAAGCGCTTTGTGGAAGAGTTTAGTTCGACATTCCCAAAGGTATAGTTTTTTATTGATTCATAGATCGGCCATATTGAAAGCCTATTTCTTTTTGCCATTTCTTCGTACTCTATAAATGGCCATGGGCATCTTATACGGAAGTAAGGTTTTGAATTTAGAGTATTCTTTTTGGGCAAAATTTCTGTAAAAGAGAAAAATGGCGGTAAAATTAGAGTTTGGTTTTCTCGTTCACGCTCTATTGAACCGCATAAAGGCCAAACCATCCATGAATTACCTGCTCCTGATGTGTCGCGGTCCTCTTTGTAGTTTGCCCATGTAATAACGGGCCATAGCGCATATTGATGAATCGATTCGCGGCGGTTTTTTATGCCATAAAAAGGCCATACTCCCCAAGATTGATCATCAGAGAAACTTATAAAAGGAAATAAAATGGACTGTGTCGTAACTTTGTCTTCTAATGCGCCTCTACGGGGCATTGAATATTTATGCCAAATAGGCCATAGGCAAAACTTAAGATCATTCATCAACATGATATGAGGATGTTCGCCATAGAAGGGGAATAGACCAGCATAAGTTTCGCCATTGCGAGTTTTGCCGTTAAACCAAAATGGTAAAATCGAAAACTGGTAAGAAGATTCAGCTGGGTTTTCTTGATAATGAATAAAAAGTAACGCCCGCCACCAGTTTTCGTGTGAAGTGAAAAGCGGCCACATGATATCTGTAACGCTCTCTTCCTTGGCGTAAAAAGGGCGCACGGCGAGATAGTCATCGCGCTTTTCGAAGAATGGGCCTATTTGAAGTGCTGCTAAAAGAAATATCTTAGCGAACATGCTTTCTTAACTCTTCGTATTCTTTCTTTTCAAATTCAGAAAGCTCGTCGATTCTGGCACGAACCTTGCCAAGAGTTGCCTTTGCTCTGATAATATCGCCTTTTTTAATTAGAACTCTGGCAAGAGTAATAAGAACTCGTACATCTTCTTTTTCAACGCCGTTTTTCTTGGCTACTTCAAGAGCCTTGCGAGCATATTTCTCAATTTCATCTATATCGTGATGACCTGAATCAAGAAGAATAGAGGCTAGCGTTTCCCATGTAACATAGAGCTCTGGAGCGCTCTTAACTGCAGCATATGCGTATTGAGAAGCTTCCTTAAAGCGACGCTGGCGGCGAAGCACTTCTGCAAGGTCGTTCTGGGCTAGCGGAACAGGGCGCGTTGCGTTTGCGCTGCGTCTTAGAAATGCTTCTGCAGAAGAATAATCGCCTTTTTGTAGTGCAAGAGACCCCATTACATAGTTGGCAAGGGGGGCTTTGCGGTTGCGCTTTAGTATGCGCCTGGCATGTTTTTCTGCATCTTCAGTGTCGTTAAGAGATATGTCAAGTTGAAGAACGATGTCTTGAACGGCAGCAACATCAGGATGGGCGCTGGCGGCCTGTGCAAAAGCGTCTCTTGCTTCGCGGCGCTTATTTTCGCCGCGGCGCAATAAAAGAAACGACTTTGTCATCTGAACGTGATAATTAAATTGGTTATCCGCATTTTTATCCATCTGAGGAATGATTGAATTCTCAATTTCTTTTTCTATGCGTTTCTTTTCTTTGGGGTCTTTAGCGGCGTCTGCTTGTTGCATCATAACTGAGGATAAGAGCGACCATGCTTGAATATTTTTGGGGTTAGCATCAACTATATTCTTCAGTATTCTCTTGGCATCTTCATATTGGTTTTTAATAATGTGTACCAATGCCACTTCCATGTTGGCTCTTTCGCCGCGTCCTGTTTTAACCGCGCGTTCGAGGTACTGTAGCGCTTTTTCACTGTTGCCATCAAGTAGTTCAACGCGCATTAAGCCGATGAGCGCATCGTGGTCGGCAGCGTTTTTAGTTAACACTTCTTCATAGATATCGCGTGATTTTACTGTGTCAGAGCTAGAAGCATAGAGTGCGGCCATCATGTTAAGAAGGGAGGCGCGTTTGTCGGTTGGTACAAAGTCAATTGCGCGACGAATATGCGCTAGGGCATCGCCAGGTCTGCCAGAGTTGGCCCACGCGCAGCCAAGGCGAACAAAAATTTCTGGATTACGAATATAGCCGTAATAGTTTGCTAATTGCCAGAGGATATATCTACGGTCTTTTTCGTCTGTTATAGCTTTAAACGATTTTTCAATATCATTTTTGCGTTTTAGAGCTGGTTGATAACCAGCACGCGCCATTTCAAACTCGTTGAAGAGAGCGCAAATGTTGTCCTTGTCAATTTCATTACGGACTAATTCGTACATTTTCCAAGCTTCGTCATTTTGCTTGTTGTCTTGTAAGTATACGCCTCTATTGTTTGCCATAAGCCCCATGTGTCTACGAAGCGATAAACGCATAAATTCAACAGGGTTTTTGTTTTGGTGTATTTTGTAGCTACCCCATCCTTTAGGCGCGAAGAGAAGTTTGTCTATCTCTGCCCATTCTGACCAATCTGGAACTCGTTTTTCGTCGGCTCCAAAGAAGAATAATTCAGGAATTGGTTTTACATGTGCTGAATGCCAAAGTTCTGGCGCGCCAAAGATAGCTACAGATTGGCCAATTGTTGGGTCTGCGGCTATCCAGTCTTGGATAAATGTTAATACGCCTAATGAAAGAGAAAGCAGAAGTTCTTCGTTTTTAGGCCCGCAGACATTAGCTTCTTTAACGATTTTGCGAAGTTTTTCAACATAGCGTTCGTCGTTATCACGCTGCAAGCAAATTAAGTTAAGTTTTTTATTATTGCGCTGTGCAGAAAGGCGAAGGTGATTATCGAGAGTGCCGTCAGTTACGAACCATTGGCGATTTTCTAACTTGGCAATAATTTTATCTGCCATTTTGTCGGCGAAACTGCCTTTGTTGCCATCAAATGTAAATATATTAATAAGAGCTGAAATTACGATAATTAGAGACAGCAGTGGTATCGTTATTAGAGATATCGTCTTAGATGTTTTATCTTCGGAGAAGAATTGTTTTACCCAATATGCGAGCGTATAGCCAGCTACTGCCGCGGCAAAAAGACTCGTCATTACAGGCAAGTAGGCAGCCTGGCTCATAGTGTCAGAAGGCGAAAGCGGCGAGGCAATAGCTAAAATACTAACAAATGTTAGTGCGATATGAAACACCCAAGAAGAGAAAGTGCTCTTCTTCTTAAAGGAGAACGCAACAAAGTATGCCAAAATAGCAGGAGCTATAGCAATCGTCCAAGTGGCTAAAGATCCACTGCGTGTAGCATTAAGCTTAAGTGCTTCGGCGCCTTGTTTAAGCGAGTCTGACATATTGCCAGTTAAGGGACTTATCATTATGAAGTAAGTGGCAAGTATGAAGAAGACAGAAAGGAACGCAACTAGGCCTGGGTTAGAGCCACGTCGAGAAGCAGCTGCGACAGTAAGGGCAATTATTAGTAACGCGATGGGCAGGGTTTCTAATCCGTTAATCAAAAGAAGGCCCGTCATAATGCCGATAATGCAAACAATAAGGCTTGCTATGCGCAAGGTGGTATTAGTATAAAAAAGTACTAAAAGAAGTATTATTAAGGCTAAGGCTGTATTGAACACCTGAACAGAAAGATGTGTAGAAGCTTCAATTATCGCTGGCGTAAAGGCAAAAGTAAAAGCAGTTGCGCCACCAAAAACACGATAGGCAATTTCTTCTCTTGCTTCTGTATGAGCGCCTTGGTCGCGCATTTTCATAAACATAACGGGAAGAGCGTATGCTAGAATAGTCGCGATTATGCCGCAAATGGCAGACAATGTGTCAGGGTCAACAATTTTTGCAAAAAATGCCGTAATTGGGTATGGGATTGTGTTTGATACGTCTAGCCCAGACCAAAGAACGATTAGCTTTGCGCTTTCGCCAGGGAAGGTATAGTCGGCAAGATTAAAGAAATAAAATACTGCTGCTACTGCTGCGATTGCACCAGCGATTATCCAGTCAATTTTCTTCATATTTTGTCCTCGTATTATACTTTTGCAAGAGCTTGTTTGATATCTGCAATGAGATCTTCAGGATCTTCAAGACCAATAGAAAGGCGTATTAAGTCTGGCGGAATGCCAGCTGCCTTAAGTTGAGCGTCAGTTAGCTGGCGGTGAGTGTGGCTAGCAGGATGAAGTACACAGCTCCAAGCGTCAGCAACATGAGTAACTATTCCGATAAGTTTTAGAGAGTCCATAAATTTGATAGAGGCCTTGCGTCCGCCTTTGATACCAAAAGTCATAACACCACAAGGTGATGGACCATCAAATTGTTTCTTTACGAGTTTGCGGTATTTTGAGCCAGGAAGCCCAGCAAAATTTACCCAGGCGACTTTTTTCTGTGTCTTAAGCCACTTTGCGATTTTCAATGCAGATTCTGCGTGACGGCGAATGCGTATATGAAGTGATTCTAGCCCAACATTAACTAGGAACGCGTTGAAGGGTGAAGGGATAGAGCCAAAGTCACGCATCAAATGAGTTGTGCATTTTACAATGTAAGCTTGTTTGCCGAATTTCTCAACGTATGAAATGCCGTGATAAGATTCATCTGGCTCAACAAGACCAGGGAATTTATCTGCGTGTGCTGCCCAATCAAAGTTGCCAGAGTCTACGATGCATCCGCCAACCTGAGTAGAGTGACCGTCGATATATTTCGTCGTGGCGTGAGTAACGATATCGCAACCGAATTGGAATGGGCGACAAAGAACAGGCGTAGGGAAAGTGTTGTCCATAATAAGAGGGACGCCGTTTAGGTGAGCGATATTTGCAAATTTTTCAATATCTAGTATCACGCCTGAAGGGTTGGCAACAGTTTCTCCGAAAAGACATTTTGTGTTAGGGCGAAACGCAGCTTGAATTTCTTTCTCAGAAGCATCTGGGCTTACAAATGTAAAATCGATGCCGAGCTTTCTAAGAGAAACATTAAATAGATTGAATGTCCCGCCGTAGATTTGAGCGGAGCATACAACATGATCGCCGCTATTGCAGAGGTTAGCGATAGCAAAAAAGTTCGCTGCTTGGCCAGAGCTGGTTAAGATGGCGGCAACACCTCCTTCAAGGGTTGCGATTTTCTTTGCAGTCAAATCGTTTGTTGGATTAGATAGGCGCGTATAAAAGTAGCCAGACTCTTTTAAATCAAAGAGATCGGCCATATGCTCTGTTGTGTCGTATTTGAAAGTTGTTGTCTGATAAATTGGAACTTGGCGCGGTTCCCCGCATTTAGGTGAATATCCGCCCTGTACGCACAATGTGTCGATTTTCATCTTTGTATGCTCTCCTATGTATTATTTTCGTTATTATATCATATAATGCTAACATAAAAAAGTAATTTTAAAAGAATTTTAGTAAGATTGAAGATTGTTTTGTTTTATCATAAACAGAAAGTAGTGTGCGCTACAATTTTTAACTATGTAAAAAAGTAGTTGCATTCGAAAAATCTATATGATAAAATATACGAACTTGACAAATTGCTGTTGGGTGGATTATATACTGGAGGGTTAATGGCTAAAATTACTAAATCGTCTTCTAAGACGGTTAAAAAGGCAACCAAAAAAATTGGTCAAAAGAAAGCAACCAAAAAAACGGATATAATTGAAAGCGCCGTTGATATGGATTCTTCTCCGGTAACACGGAAGAGCAAGCGTGTTAAAAAAACTATCGAGGTGGATAGTGATGACTTCCCTCCAATAGACGATGATACTGAAGTGCCCATTATAGACGACGAACGGTTAGTTCAAGAAGTAGCAAGGGCAGAAGAGAATGCTGGCGAGGTTGATGCAGATGCTGATGTTCAGCTTGATGAACCTATGCCTTCATTTAATGCCGAACAAGGCGACACTAGTGATGCTGATGTAGTACTGCCTTCTATGGAAGGCTTGAGTATTTTGCGTGAAACTGAAATTAATGATGTTATTAACGAGATTAAAAGACGCTGTGAGGCAAATGGCGGCTATGTAACGTTCGAAGAGCTTAACCAAGTTCTTCCTGCCACTACCGTTGATGCTATTCAAACAGAGCGTTATTTAACTCTTTTAGAGCAGCTCGGCTGTGCAGTTATCCGTGAAGATGACGTAAAGAAATATCTTGACTCGCGTAATGCCAAGCCTGGCGAAGGCAAGACTCGCTCTGATATTATCGAAGATCCAATTCGAATGTATCTTCATCAGATGGGGCAAGTAGAACTTCTTAATCGTGATGAAGAAATTGAAATTTGCCAAACGATAGAATTGGCTGAGGCTAAGACGTGCGATATTTTCAATCGATATCTTTTTGCCCCATCAATGTATACTAGACTGCTAGACAAACTAGAAGGTCAGTACGAACGCTTTGACCGAATAGTCACAGATCGATTCGAGGATAATCGCGACTCCTACATGATGCAGATACCGAAGTTCCGTAAGGATATCGAAGAAATCAAGAAGAAAATGCAAGTCGCGAGCCAAAAATATCTCGAAGAGGTTAATCGTCGCCATGTAGACAAACGTAAGCTTTCTCAGGCGACGCGTTCTCTAGAGTCGGTTCGAAAGCAATTGCGTGATTGCTTTGACCAAATGAGCTTTAAGCAGAAAATTCTTGAAACGCTTTGTGCAGAAGCAGATGAACACATCTATCTTCCATACAAAGAATTAGTAAAAAAACAAGCTGAGCTAATGACTCAAAAAAGCTCGAATAAGCGCGAACGCGAACTTAAATTAATTCGCGAGAAGATGTCTAGTCTTGAAGCGCATTTCGGGATGACGCCGCAAGAATTCGTGACATCTTTTAAAGAGATGCGCGACATCCTCAAGCAAGGTCAGAAAGCTCGTACAAAGATGGTTGAGGCTAACCTTAGGCTCGTTATCTCAATCGTTAAAAAATACATGAATCGTGGTCTTAGCTTCCTTGATCTTATTCAAGAGGGTAACACCGGTCTCATGAAAGCGGTTGAGAAGTTTGAGTATAAGAGAGGATATAAGTTTTCAACCTATGCTACCTGGTGGATACGCCAGGCAGCAACTCGCGCTATAGCCGACCAGGCTAGAACAATTCGCATTCCTGTGCATATGATTGAGACGATAAATAAGCTCATGCGAGTTCAAAAACGTCTTATTCAAAAGCTTGGACGCGAGCCAACCGAAGTAGAGCTAAGTGAAGAGCTTGGTATAACGGTTGATTTAGTGCGCTCTGTTCGTAAGATGGCGCAGCACCCGATTTCGCTCCAATCGAAAGTTGGCGACAATGAAGATGCACACTATGGAGACTTCATTGCTGACACTACGAGCGAAAATCCCTTCGAAGTAACGGAAGGGCATTTGTTGAAGGAACGTCTTATGGCAATTCTCGGCACTCTCTCTGAACGAGAGAGACAGGTTGTAGATTACCGTTTCGGATTGAAGGACGGTTTTAGCCGCACTCTTGAAGAAGTAGGGCGTATCTTTAATGTAACTAGAGAAAGAATCCGCCAAATCGAAGCCAAAGCGTTAAGAAAGCTTAGGCATCCAAGTCGCATGAAATCACTCGGCGACTATAGGAACTGTTAAGACGGCGGGAAATAAGTCGAAAAAGAAAGAAGGTAAATAATGAAATGCATCATAGAAGGGGTATTAAACCTTTTCGAAGGCCAAAACGCGGCCTGTCCTCAGTCTGCGGCAATTGCCATCGCCGCCGCCGGTTTTCTTGCCGGTGTAGTTATAACGATTATAATCTCGGCATGTATTTGCCGTTGCCGTTGCAAAAAACAAGCATCGGGGTCAAAGTCGCACCAATCGCGTCGTCGTGAACAACCTAAGTTTGAAAAGACTCATCCAGCGCCAGCTGATGGTTCTATTGAAATTTACGTTGGTAACCTTAGCTATGACCTTACAGAAGAAATCCTTCGCAAGGAATTTGAGGCGTATGGCAAGGTAAATTCTGCACGAATTATAACCAATCGCTTCAATGGTAAGAGCAAAGGATTTGGCTTTATTCATATGCCAAATCGTGCAGAAGCTGATGCGGCAATTGCAGCATTGTCGGATAAAGATATTCTTGGTCGTCGCCTTCGTTGTAATGAGGCGAAAAACGTAGAAGAGCGCAAATAAAAAACAACGGCTCGATTTCGACAAAGTCTAAGAGGAGGAGAATATGTCAAAAGTAGTAATTCCACTTGCTCAGGGCTTTGAAGAAATCGAGGCCGTATCTGCAATAGATGTTTTAAGGCGCGGCGGCGTAGAGGTTATAGTAGCGTCCATAGAAGAGGATGTTGTTGTAAGCGGCGCGCATGGTATAAAGTTAACAGCTGATGCCTTTTTGAAAGATATTTCTAGCTCGCCTTACGATGCGATATTATTACCTGGTGGTGGTGAGGGGACAGAGCGTTTAGGCTCGTCTTTATTGGTTGCAGAAGAATTAAGACGCGCAAAAGAGAATGATCTTTTAATTTGTGCAATATGCGCAGCTCCCACTGTTCTTGTTAAAACAGGAGTTTTAAGTCAACACCAGCACATCACATGTTATCCTTCATGTATTGGAGAACTTGATAGGCCTAGCGCGAATGTGCCAGCAGTTGCCGATGGTAATGTTATAACTGGTCAGGGACCATCAGCAGGCATACTTTTTGCACTAATAATTCTTAGCCGTTTAGAAGGAGATACCGTAGCTCGTAAGGTTGCTAGGGGTATGCTCTTTGATGGTTTTTAATGAAAATTTGGATAGAAAATCCATTTGATAATTTGCCGTCTGAAGGGTATCGACCACAGCGGTATTATTTGATGGCAGAGGCATTTGTTGCAGCTGGTCATCAAGTTGTCTACTGGACAGCAGATTTTTCTCATTCTCGCAAAAAATATCGCGAAATTCAGGGTGAACTTTTTTCTAATAATATAGAGATAAAGCTTATTCCTACGCGGCAATATAAGAAAAATGTTTCAATAGAACGAGTTCTAAGCCATCGTGAATATGCACGAAAATGGGAGAAGATGGCTTTAGAGTATGCATCAGAAAATTCTTCGCCTGACATAATCATAGCTTCAATGCCGACGCTTTCTGCTAGTTGTGCAGCTCTGAGGCTAAAAAAGGAATTAAATGCTTTTTTTGTAGCAGATATAATGGATGCTTGGCCAGCAACCTTTAGAAGGCTTTTGCCAAATGGTTGTAAGTGGCTTTACAAAGTTTTGTTCGCGCCACTTCGCAAGGAGTTTTGTGAAATTTGTAAAGGTGCAGATTTTGTTACTGGCGTCTCTAGTCAATACGAACCAGAAGTAATGAGAGCCGGTGCGAAATCTTTTCTTAAGACGTATCATGCAATACGATTGTCATTAGATTCGCATCTTAAGTTGCCTGATGAGACTATACGCCTAGTTTATGCTGGAGGGGTAGGACGCACATATGATTTAGAAACAATTGTAATGGCGTTACCAAAGCTTCCTCGATGCACTTTTACAATAGCTGGTAGTGGTCCCGAAATTAAGAGGCTTCGTAGTTTATCTGAGAAGATTAACGTGTCAGATAGATTTTTCACTCCTGGGTATTTAAGGCAAAGAGAATTGGAAGAACTTCTTATCTCTTCTCATATTGGTGTTTTACCGATGGAGAAAGATAGTTTTGTCGGTATGCCATACAAATTGGCTGATTATGTAAGTGCGGCTATGCCAGTTGTAAGTTCACTTGAGGGAGAAAGCCTAGATCTTATAAATAAATATTCAGCAGGACTACAGTATGCGGCAAAAGATACTCTATCGTTTGTAGGTGCCGTTAATGCTATTTCTGAGGATATTATTTCTTATTCCGCGGCTGCTAAACGAATGGCTGAGGCGGAGTTTGATGCTACTAGATTATACGCTAGATATGTTAATTCTGTAATAAGTGCAAAAATGCGCTCATAAGACGTGTTAATTTGATATACTTATCAAAAGGGAGAAATACTATGTTTAAATTATTAAAAGCAGCTTTTTTTGCGTTAGCAGCTTCGTCTGTATCTACTAGTTTTGCCTCTACGATTGAAATTGGTTGGGCAGAAGCTGATTTGACCCCGCCATTTACGAAGAAAGTCCCGCTTGATGGTCAATATTATCAGCGAATCGCTACTGGTGTTCATACGCCAGTTTGTTTTGTGGCGGTTGCTTTTCGTAACGGGGAAGAGTATTTTCTTACTGGTTCAATAGATAATGTAAGTGTTCGTGATGTTTGGGTAGAGCAGGTACGCGCAGAGCTTGCCAAGCGCTTGCCAGAGATTAATCCTGCACGTGTAAGCATAAACTGTGTGCATACGCATTGTGCGCCAATGATTGGCTCTGTCGGTAGCCTTCTGCCAGAAGCTTCTCGCAAGAGGGACACGAAAGATGCTCTTTGGGATATTGAAGCGTATAGTGAATTTGTAACTCCTCGCGTAGTAGAAGCTTTAGTAAAGGCCTGGCGTGATTTAAAGCCTGGTGCTGTTGCTCGCGCAAAGGGAGTTGCAGATATTGGACATTGTCGTATTGCGATGTATCGCGATGGTCATGGCGAAATGTATGGTGATACAACTCGCGCTGATTTCGCTGGTATGTCTGATGGCGAAGATCCAAATGTTGAAATGATTTTTACCTATGACAAGAAGGGGCGTCAAACAGGTGCTATTTTCAATGTTGCTTGCCCTGCTCAAGTTATGGAAGCAACGTATCTTATTTCAGGCGATATAGCAGGCGTCTTAAGAGAGAAAATGCGTAAAATCCATGGTGATGATTTTTATGTTATTTATCAACCAGCAGCGGCAGGCTGTCAAAGTCCACGTGATTTGGTCCGCGGGTATAAAGATGCGCTTACTGATGGTTGGCATGCTGATACTTGCGATTTGCTTGCCTCGCGTCTCGTTACTTGTGCTAAAGATGCTAAAGTTTATTCAAAGGAAACAAATCCCCTCGTTAAGCACATGACATTTAAGGTCACAGCTCCTCGTCGCAAGGTAACCATAGCAGAGGTAGAGGCTGCGAAGAAAGAACTCGCAGAGATTCGTTCTAAGAGAACTGACGAACAACTTTTCGCCGATTTCCTTGCATATACAAGAGCGAATGAAGCAAAGGGCGGGCCTGGTCCATATGACTCAAAGTATTTGCCATTCGTTTTTGCAGATGTCGCAAAGGCTGTAATAGCAAGGTCAGAAGACCAAGCTAAGAAGCCAAATTTGGAATTTGAAGTTAATGCTATGCGCTTAGGCGATGTCGCCTTTGTTACTTGCCCATTTGAGCTATATCTTATTTATGGCCAAATAATTAAAGCTCGCAGTGCTGCTAAGCAAACATTTGTAATGGAGCTTTGCAACGGTGATTATGGCTACATCCCATCAGAGGCAGTTATTAAGAGCCGTTCGTATGGAAGCGGAGTTAATAACGGAGAATTAGGTCCTGAGGGTGGTTATGTGTATTGCGATAAGGCAGTAGAAGCAATCAAGAAACTTTTTGATAAATGAGATTCTCCCTCGGAGCGCGGATACTTTTAGGTATTGTTGTCGGTGTGCTGACTGGGTTGATATTCCCAGCAGCAACATCGTTTATATCGCCTCTTGGCGATATATTTTTAAGACTACTTAAAATGCTAATGGTTCCGCTTGTTTTTTTTAGCGTCACTGATGGCATATGCAAAATGGGGGACACAAAGCAGCTTAGCTCCGTAGGGTTACGCTTTATAGTATATGTTTTAATAACTTCGGCGGCATGTGCGCTTTTTGGAGCGTTGGCGGCACTACAATTAAATTTAGGGGAAGGCGCTACTGGGTTTACGGCAGGCGCGTCTAATACAGTAGCGGTGCAGGGCTCAAATTATAGCTTTGCTAAAACAGTTGTTAACTTTTTCCCAGATAATGTTTTAGGGGCGATGGCCTCTGGCGAGTTGGTGCAGGTTATAGTCTTTTCTCTTTTTCTTGGAGTGGCGCTTCTTTCGCTTGGTAGCAAAGTCTCAAAGGTTACATCAGCTATAGAGCAATGTGCTCATGTGATGATTAAAATCACTGGTTATGTAATGGAATTTTCTCCTTTTGGCATAGCCGCTTTAATGGCTGATATGTTAGTTACTGTTAATGGGGCTGCGATGAAAGAACTTTTGTCTTTTGTCCTTTCTGTTAATGTACTATGTTTTTTAGTCTTGGTTCTTATGTATCCACTGCTAGTAAAGTCTTTAGCGCATGTGAAAGGCTTTGTTTTTCTTAAGAAAATCCACGAACCACTTCTTGTGGCGCTTTCTACAACATCGAGCGCAGCAACATTACCAGTTTCACTTGAGACGGCTCGCAAGAAGTTAGGTGTTCCAGAAAATATATTTTCGTTTACTTTGCCTCTAGGTAACACCTGTGGCATGAATGGCTTTGCGCTCGTTGTTGGGCTTTTTTCTGTTTTTGCTTTTAATCTTTGTGGCCGAGAGGTGACATTTCTTTCAGTTGTTCAATTTACATTCCTTGGTGTAATTCTTTCTGTTGGCGCTGCTGGCGTAAAAGGTGCAGGCATTATAATGACAACAATGCTTCTTGAAATCATGGGGCTAGATCTTGCGCTAGTGCCAATAGTAGCGGCGATTTGGCCACTGATAGACCCAGCAATGACAGTAGTTAATAATGCTAGTGATTTAGCGGGCACTGTGATAGTTGCAGAAGGCATGAAAAATCTTAATAAAGAGGTGTATAAATGAACTTATATAATGATGAAATTTTTTCTCTTGCTCCTTCTAGATCTATGGAGTTTATAGCAAAGGCTAAATTGATGCAAAAATCAGACCCTAGTGTTATTTCGCTTGCTGGTGGTGAGCCTGATTTTGCTACGCCTTCTCCTATTTGTGAAGAAGCCGTAAAATGGCTACGTGCTGGCTATACGCATTACACGATCTGTCCAGGTCTCCCAGAGCTTCGCGTAGGGATAGCTGAAAAACTTAAACGTGACAATAACTGTAATTATGATCCAGATGGAATTATAGTTGCCCCGGGTGGAAAGTTTGCTATTTATTTAGCAATTCGCTCTCTTGTTAATAAAGGTGACGAGGTGATGTATCTTGAGCCTGGTTGGGTTTCATATCCTGCTATTATTCAGGCCTCGGGCGCGACACCAGTTCCTGTCAGGCTTTCACAAGTTGATTCGTTTAAGCTTACTCGTGAAAAGCTTGAAAGTGCAGTTACGCCTAATACAAAGATTCTGATAGTAAATTATCCAAACAATCCAACGGGCAAATGCTTATCTCAAGGTGAACTTGATGATTTAGTAGCTTTTCTTGAGGCTCACCCGCAAGTGCTTTTGATGTCTGATGAAATTTACGAGCGTATTGTATTTACAGGCTCTAGTAATTTAAGTCCCGCTTCAATTCCACAAATTGCTTCGCGAGTTATAACAATTAATGGCTTTTCTAAGGCAACAGCGATGACTGGCTGGAGATGTGGTTATCTTGCGACAACGCCAGAAATAGCAAAGGTTATTTATAGGCTTTATCAGCATACGATATCTTGCGTTTCAGGTTTTATACAAAAAGCGGCTGTTGTCGCTTTAGGATGCACAGAAGAAATTGAACAGATGCGTAAGCGATTTGAAGCCCGCCGCGATTTGTTTATTAATGGTATGAATTCCATACCAGGCGTTAGTGCCGAAATGCCAGAAGGGGCGTTTTATGCGTGGGTTAAGTTCGATTGGAATTCGATGAATAGCGAAGAAGTTTGTAACCTTATTCTTGAAAAGGCTCGAGTAGTAGGAGTGCCAGGTATCGCTTATGGCACAGATGAGCCTTATGTAAGATTTTCATTTGCAGAATCTGATGAAATTCTAGCGGAAACAGTTCGCCGTATAAAGGAAGTTTCACCAGTAAAATAAGGAGTGTTAAAATGGTTCTTGGATGCAGAATTTACGATGATTTTAAGCGCCCAGACAAGGAGCTTGTAGAGAAATTTGCTTCGTTTCCAGTCGCAAATATAGACGACTGCTATGACAGATATTTTGCAATGCGCTATCCGCTTAGACTTATGAGTAATACGAAGCGTCTTGTTGGTGTTGCTTACACTGTAAAAGTTCCTCAGGGTGACAATCTAATGCTTAACAAAGCGATGGATTTAGCAAAACCAGGCGATGTTTTAATTGTTGATGCAGGGGGCTTTGATACGCGAGCAATATTTGGCGAGATAATTGTCTCTTATTGTAAGAAACGCGGCATAAAAGGTATTGTAGTTGATGGTGCGATTCGTGACAGCGACGCTATTAACGAGATGACTGATTTTTCAGTTTATGCAAAAGGTGTCGCACCAGATGGGCCTTACCATAATGGTCCAGGAATGATAGGCACTGCTGTTTGTTGCGCAGGTCAAGTTGTTTTTCCTGGTGATATTATTGTTGGCGACGCAGATGGAGTTATAGCTATACGCCCAGATGATGCACTAGAGGTGATAGCCAAGGCTGAGGCGATTGGTGAAAAAGAACGCGCCCTACTTAAGGGAATTGATGAGGAAGGTGTTTATCCAAGACCTTGGGTTGATAAACGTCTTACTGAACTAGGTTGCATATAACGAGGTTTTAAGTGATTGCAAAACTATCTAAATTCCTTACATTAGCACTTGCCACAGGCTTTGGAATAGGGCTTTATGCGCCGTTTGCTCCAGGGACATTTGGTTCGTTGCCAGGTCTTGTGCTAGTCTTTTTAATGTCATATCTGTCTGTACCTTTGCAGATTGGTTTTTGTGTGTTACTTGCTCTTTTTGCAGTATTTGTTTGTGGGAAGGCAGAAAAGTATCTTGGCATTAAAGATGATGGGCGAATAGCTGCTGACGAGTGGATGCTTTTGCCAATCGCATTCATCGCAATTCCGCTATTTGAGCTACCGCTTTATAAGATTATTCTTATGTTTGGCGTCGTTCGCTTGATAGACATATTAAAGCCTTGGCCTTGTAAATCGTTGCAATCTATAAAAGGAGGGCTAGGTATCGTAATAGACGATTTCGTAGCAAATATTTATTCACTCGTTGTTAATATATTTATATGGAAGACCACATTATTAGGGTAAAAGACCCGTGTAAACCACTAGAGTTTGATCTTTCACGCCCGCTAGAGGTAGAGGTAGGCTGTGGAAAGGGACGGTTTCTTACTTCACGCGCGAAGCTTAATCCAGATTGTGATTTTCTCGGTATCGAGCGTATGCTTGAGCGCGTTAGGCTGTTTGATGGAAAATGTCGTCGTGAATCTATTGATAATGCAAAGGTTCTTAGGCTAGAGGCGCTTTATACGTTCCATTATTTGCTTCCACTTCATCATATCCGTACTGTCTACGTATTTTTCCCTGATCCTTGGCCAAAGAAAAAGCATCACTCGCATCGACTTTTTGGGCCATTATTCCGTACTGCGCTTTGGAAGCGGCTAGAAAAAGGCGGAAAGATTGAATTTGCCACGGATCATCGTGAGTATTTCGAAGAGGTTGTTGAAGGTTTTGCTAGCGATACGCGATTTGAAGCTATAGAGCCAATGCCGCGCCCAAAAGAAGTTTGGACAGAATTTGAGACAATGTTCCGCGAGCAGGGTCTGCCTATTTATTCTGCAGCGTGGCGAGCGTTGGATGTAGAAGAATACGAATTGGAACCCCTTAGAATACCGCCGGAGGCTGAACCTCGGGAAGGCATTGTAAGAAGGACATGAAGGAATTTATATTTTGCGCACAATCAGCACTAATTATGATATAATACTCAAAATATCAATTTTCCTTAAAGAAATATAAAAAATGTTTAAGCCAGTATCTAATAAAGTTGCGTTCCCCAAGATGGAAGAGGGGATTCTTAAGAATTGGAAAGAAAATCAGACTTTCGAAAAATCGCTTAAGAAAAACGAAGGCAAAGAGCAGTATAAATTTTATGATGGGCCTCCATTTGCTACGGGGCTTCCTCATTATGGTCATCTTTTGGCTGGCATTATAAAAGATATTGTTCCTCGCTACCAGACAATGCGAGGAAAATATGTTGAGCGTCGTTTTGGTTGGGATACTCATGGTCTTCCGATTGAAGCTTTAGCTCAAGACGCTTTAGGTGTTGCTGGCGCTCCAGAGATTAAGGCCTTAGGCGTTGATAAGTTTAATGAGCAATGTCGTTCAATGGTCTTAAAGTACGTCAACGAGTGGGAGAAGACCGTCACACGTATGGGTCGTTGGGTTGATTTTAAAAACGACTACAAGACGATGAACCCAGAGTTTATGGAGACTATTTGGTGGGTCTTTAAACAACTTTGGAACCAAGGCCGCGTTTATAAATCACATCGTATAATGCCATATAGTTGGAAGCTTTCCACGCCTCTTTCAAACTTTGAGGCGGGTAACAATTATAAAGATGTTCAAGACCCAACTGTCACAGTTAGAACTAAGGCTATAGCGGCAACGAGCGAGACGATTAAATCGCTTCTTAGCGCAGAAAAAACAGTATACCTTCTTGTTTGGACGACTACACCTTGGACATTGCCAGAAAACCTTATGATATGCGCTGGAGCGTCAATAGATTACGTTGCAGTGCGCGATCTTTCTGATGACTTGAAGCCGCTTTACATAATGGCAAAAGCGCGCCTTGAGCATATTTTCAAGAAAGAAGGGACTTACGAAATCGTTGCCGAGTTTAAGGGCGATCAATTAAAGGGTGTTGAATACGAGCCAATATTCCCATATTTTGCTGATAAAAAGTCTGAGGGTGCTTTCCGCGTAACAAATGACGATTATGTTACGACAGACGACGGCGTCGGCCTAGTCCACATAGCACCTGCTTATGGTGAAGACGATTTTCGTGTTTGCAAAGAGGCCGGGATGACAGCGTTTGTTGATCCTCTTGATGATGCTTGTGCGTTTACTGATGCTATTCCAGAGCTTAAGGGGCGCTTCTGCAAGGATTGTGATAAAGATCTCATTAAGACGCTTAAATCGCAGGGTAAGCTCGTTCATCAGGCTACGATCGTACACTCGTATCCTTTCTGCGACCGTACTGATACGCCGCTTATTTACCGTGCAATTGACGCGTGGTATGTTCGCGTAGAAGATTTACATGAGCGTTTGGTAAAGAATAATGCCCCAGTGCATTGGACGCCAGAGTATGTCGGAGAAAAGCGTTTCGGCAATTGGTTGCAAGAGGCACGCGATTGGAATATTTCTCGTAACCGTTTCTGGGGTAGTTGTATCCCTGTATGGATAAACGATGATGATCCATCTGATATGATTTGTGTAGGTTCGATTAAGGAACTAGAAGAGCTTTCTGGCGAAAAGGTCACAGACTTACACAAGCATTATGTAGATAAAATCGTCATTAAGAAAGACGGTAAGACTTACCATCGCACGCCTGAGGTTTTGGACTGTTGGTTTGAATCAGGCTCTATGCCTTATGCTCAGCAACATTATATGGGTGAAGATTCCACGGATGGTACGCAGCGTAAGATAGATGATTTCTTCCCTGCAGATTTCATTGCGGAAGGTCTTGATCAAACCAGAGGTTGGTTCTATACATTAATGGTTTTGGGAACTTGTTTATTTGATAAGTCACCATATAAAAATGTTATAGTCAACGGGCTAATCCTTGCAGAAGATGGCAAGAAGATGTCTAAGCGGCTAAAGAATTATCCTGATCCTAACTTAATGTTAGATACGTATGGAGCAGATGCGATTAGACTCTATATGATATATTCGCCTGTTGTTAAGGCAGAGTCGCTTAAATTTTCTGAAAACGGTGTTAAGCAGTTAATGCGTGACTTGCTCATTCCTTGGTGGAATGCATATTCATTCTTTGTAACATACGCAAATGTTGACGGCTTCCATGATAAAGAAGTTGCAATGCCCAACTCGGAGAATGTTCTTGATAAATGGATTGTTTCTTCCATGGAGACGCTTATCGCTGATGTAACTGCAGCGATGGACGCCTATGACTTGCAGAAATCGGTAAGGCCATTTGTTAAGTTTATTGAGGATCTAACGAATTGGTACATTCGCCGTAGCCGCCGTCGTTTCTGGAAGTCAACAAATGACGGGGATAAACTTTCGGCCTATAGAACTCTTCGCTATGTCCTTGTTCAGCTCTCGAAGGTTGCAGCTCCCTTTACGCCGTTTATTGCAGAAGAAATTTACACAAATCTCAAAGGTGAAAGCGACCCAGAGTCTGTCCATCTTTGCGATTTCCCCACGGCAAATGCTGATGCTCGTGATTTACCGTTAGAGCGTCGCATGGCGGACGTAATGTCTGTAGTTGAGCTTGGTCGCCGGCTTCGTGCGGATAACGACCTTAAAGTGCGTCAACCGCTTTCAGCATTGAAGTTGGCAGGTGGTGATGTAAAGGGTTTAGAAGAGTTAATAGAAGATGAACTTAATGTAAAGAAGGTTGATTTTATATCTGACGAGACAGAACTCTGCAATGTCAGCTTCAAAGCCAATTTCAAGACTCTTGGCAAGAAGTGTGGTGCGAAGATGAAAGTAGTTGCCGCTAAAATTGCCTCTCTTGGCCCAAGTGAAAATGTTTGGCCCAAAGAGATTGAGGGTATTGATGTGACATCTGAAGATGTGCTGGTTACGCGCTCGCCTAAAGAAGGACTAGTCGTGGCCTCTGAAGGCGTTGTTGTAGTTGGCCTTGAAACGTCTCTTACTGCAGAGCTTGTGGCTGAAGGGCTCGCTCGCGAGTTTGTTAGCCGCGTCCAGGCGATGCGTAAGGAAGCAGATTTTGAAGTAGTTCAGCGTATTAATATTTATGTTGACGCGGACGATGAGATGAAGTCTGCTCTTACTGCCCATATTGAATATCTTAAAAATGAAACGCTTGCCATTGATGTTATCTTCGCGTCACTTTCAGAAGCAGAAGTTGATCTTAATGGGCATCAAACAAAAATAAAGGTTGAAAAATATGAAAATTCTTAAAAAAGCTATAGTTGTTATGTGCGCAATTGCTACCTCATGGAGCGTAGCTGAGGCTAATGGTGAGATAAAAACTACGCCAGCAAAAAAATCATTAAAGATTCTTATGATTGGCAATAGCTTTTCTATATGCAATACTAGGAATATGCCTCAAATTTGCCAGTCCATGGGGTTGGATTTGGAACTTGGCTCTCTTTATATCGGTGGGTGCTCATTAGCTCGTCACTGGGAGAATGTAAAGAAGGAAGGCAAAGACTTTGCTCCATATTCCTATAGGTTTTTCAAGGCTGGCAAGCAAGTAAAAAATGCTCCCAAAAAGTGGAATGTTCCAGAAGCGTTAAGAAGCAAGGCTTGGGATATTGTTACAATACAGCAGGCCTCACACTTCTCTATTGATATTAAAACGTATTCTCCGTACGGTGAAAATCTTATTGCCAAGATTAAAGAACTTTGTCCAAGTGCAGAGATCGTTCTTCAAGAAACCTGGAGTTACACTCCGTTTGATAATAGGCTTAAAAAGTGGGGCATTGATCAGAATGAAATGTATGCTCGACTCAATAAGGCGTATTACGACTTTGCAAAAGCAAACTCTTTACGCGTAATTCCTGTTGGTCAAGCAGTACAAATGTGGCGCAAAATGTTGCCAGTTAAGTATACAGAAAATTCACTTGGCGGCGATGTTGTCGGTGATTTGAAATTCACTAAGAAAGAAAACGGTTCTTATGAAGCCGATGGCGATCCCTTTCATTTCAACGAAAAGGGCAATTATCTTCAGTCGATGGTCTGGACGGCAATGCTTTTTGACGTAGATGTAACAAAATGCAAGTTTATTCGTGACAAAACCATTGGTGCAGAGAATTGCCGTTTGATGCAAAAGATTGCAAATGAGGTTGTGAAATGAGGTCGTTACCTTTTACTAAAAACGACTTAGAGGCGATGGCTGCTAAATGGCCAACGCCTTTTCATATATATGATGCAGCGGCAATTTCTCGCAATGCGGAGGCATTGAAGGCTGCTTTTAAGTGGAATAAAGGCTTTCGCGAATATTTTGCGGTAAAGGCTACTCCAAATCCTCATATTTTAAAGCTCCTCTCTAAGCATGGTTTTGGGTGTGATTGCTCCTCGCTAGCAGAGCTAGTTCTCTCTGAAAAGTCTGGTATCACTGGTCAGAATATTATGTTTACTTCCAATGATACTCCTGGCGAAGAGTTTTTAAAAGCTTACGAGCTTGGGGCAGTTATAAATCTAGACGACATTACGCATTGGCCATTTCTTTTAGAGACCATTAAAGAAGTCCCTGAGCTTATGTGTTGTAGGTATAACCCTGGTCCTACTCGAGATGGAAATGATATCATTGGTCGTCCCGAAGAAGCAAAATATGGCTTGACTTATGAACAAATCTTTCAATGCTATGAAATGATGCGCGATGCTGGCGTGAAAAGATTTGGTATTCATACGATGATAGCTTCTAATGAGTTAGATAGGCGTTATATCGTAGAAACAGCTGATATGCTCTTTAAGTTAGCAGTTGAATTGAATGAAAAGTTAGGCATAAAAATAGAATTCGTAAATATTGGCGGCGGTATTGGTATACCATACAAGCCTGAGCAGGAGGCTATTAATTTAGATATCCTTGGCCAAGAGATACACGATGCTTACAAAAAAATAATTGAGCCTAGTCCATTATCAGAAGTTGCTCTTTATATGGAGTGTGGGCGTTCAATAACTGGACCTTATGGGTATTTAGTTAGTAGAGTTTTGCACTTTAAAGATACATATCGTCATTATGCTGGTTTAGATGCGTGTATGTCAAACTTAATGCGTCCTGCTCTTTATGGCGCGTATCATGAGATAGTCGTTCCAGGTAAAGAAAATTCTCCTGATCAATTAGTTTATGATGTGACAGGTTCTTTGTGTGAGAATAACGACAAATTTGCAATTGGTAGAAAATTACCACGCCTAGAGAGAGGTGATTTTGTAGTGATTTGCGATACTGGTGCTCATGGCCACGCGATGGGCTTTCAGTATAATGGTAAACTTAGGAGCGCAGAGCTTCTTCTTGAAGAAGATGGCAATGTGCGCCAAATTCGTCGCGCAGAGACTCTTGACGATTATTTCGCGACACTTTCATTCGATGAGTTGTGAACTTCTAGCACCAGCTGGTGATTTTGATACTGCTCTTGCCGCATACGAGGCAGGGGCAGACGCTGTGTATGCAGGTTTGCGCGAATTTTCCGCGCGTGCATACGCGGGTAATTTAAGTTTAGAAGAGACAGAAAAGTTAGTGCGGCTATCAAGAGAACGAGGTCGCAAACTATATATAACTTTTAATACTCTTATTAATCAAGACGAGATGCCTCGCGCAATAGAGACTTTAGGCGCGCTAGAGGATATCGGAGTTGATGCAGTTATTCTTCAAGATATCGGGGTGGCGTCACTTTGTCGAAAAAATTTCCCTTCATTACAGATGCATGCTTCAACGCAAATGGCAGTACACAATCTTGAAGGCCTTTCTCAACTTTCCGAGTTAGGTTTTAAAAGGACTGTTCTTGCTAGAGAGCTTTCGTTAGAGGAAATTCAGTTTTTAGCTAAGCGCCGCGGGGCAATGGAGTTAGAGACTTTTATACATGGTGCGCTTTGTTACTCAATTTCTGGCCTTTGTCTTTATTCGGCTATGGAAAAAGGGCGAAGCGGTAATCGCGGTAAATGTGCATATTGCTGTAGAATGCCTCATGCAGATAATACAGGAGTTGCAAAGTTACCATTTTCGATGCGCGATTTAAGATTAGGAGAAGATGTCCTTAAGTTGGCCGCAGCAGGGGTAGAATCTTTAAAAATTGAAGGGCGCATGAAGTCTCAGCTTTATGTTTCTACCGTAGTTACTCATTATCGTGATATCCTTGATGGCGCCAAGGAGAGGGTGTCAAAAGAGGATTTGGAAACTGTTTTTTCTCGTAAGACAACGAATTTGTATTTTTCAGGTTCAAATGACGAAGTAACAGACCCTAATTCGCCGCTCGGGCATCTTGGTACGGCTATAGGAGTAGTAAAGCGCGTTGCTACAGACCGCTATGGGGCTAAGTGGTTGAGGTTTCATACATCGCGAGCTTTAGAAAAGCATGATGGATTACAATTTGAAATAAAGCGTAGACCTCCTGCTAATGAGAAGGCAGCTAAGTGGGCCTTTGCTGGGACAGCGGTAGAAAAGGTCGGCTTTGGTATCTCAGAGATGCGCTCATCTATATCTCGTAGCAATGTTTATCAGGTTCCTGCAGATAGTGATGTTGAAGTGCTTCTACCGCCAGATTTTCCTGTTCAGGCTGGACAGATCGTTTATTGTTCCATGTCTAACGAACTAAAGCGTAGGTTTCCATTGCCGTCATATAGGGAAAGTCAATATCCTGGTCTTATAAGTTTTGATGTAAAGGTCACTCTTGCTAAAGATGGTATATCTGCTAACGACATCAAAATAGATGCTAAACTTGAAGTGGCAAACGACACGACAAAGACTTATGAAGCCGTAAAGAAAGCGTTTTCAAAGACTGGCGGCACGCGTTTTAAGTTAGGTAACTTGGTCCTTGAAGATCCCTATGGCTTATATGCTCCAATGAGCATATTAAATGATTTAAGAAGAAAATTTTTAGATAAACTCCAACAGTCTTATTCGGAAAAACTTGATTCTAAGATTGCTGCTCTCTCAAACGGTGTTTTGGCAACAGAAGATGTCGCATCGAAAGATGTAGAACCTGTTAAAAGAATTAAGCATAGAGCAGATCAGAAACTTCCTAAAGGTGACTGGGCAGAGATTATTATTGCTATTAATTTAGAAACAAAAGTTGAGGATTTGCCGCCGCCTAAGTCAAATATAAGACTTTCTGTACCTCTGTGGAATCCAGAGCCCTCATTTAGTAAGCTTCGCACATTGGTTAAGCGTTTGATTCGTGCAGGCTATACTTCTTGGGAGTGTACAGATTTAGCAACAATGCGCATGCTTCGTTTATTAGAGATAGAAGATATTACAGCTGATTGGTCGTTGTATGTTTTTAATAATGAGGCGGCATCGCTATTGTCTTCTTTTGGTGTTAAACGCTTTACTTGTAGCCCAGAGAATGATTCTCCTGAGGCTTTGATATTTACGCCAGGGTGCAGGGGTGAATTTATAGTCCAGCAATCTACACCGTTATTTATATCTCTTTCTAAGCCTGGCTGTGAAATACAAAGCGATACCTTGAGGGTATATAAACGCGATGATTTGTATGTGACGGTAAAGCGTGTGCCTAAGATTATGAAGGCTCCTAATGGCGCCGATACTAGAGTGGATTTATCGTGGGATCCTCCAGAGGAGGAAGAATAAGGTGCTTTTTCATTTCGTTAAAAAAATCAAAGAGATAGCATGGTTGATTCCTGGCTTTTTGCTATGGGCTGCTTTCCCGCCGATGGCTGAAAGAATGGATGTTGTTTTTGCTATAGCTCCTCTTTTGTGGTTATCGCGTCAAGGTGAAATTCGCCAAAGTTTAAAGCGCTGGTTTTTCAATGGTCTTCTTTTTTGGGTTGCGACACTTTCGTGGATGCCTGCCATTATTAAAAATGGTGGGCCGTGGCCACTGGTCGCTTTAGGGTGGTTTGCGCTTGGTGCGTATTGTGCTTTGTATTTCGCAGCCTTTGGTGTGTCAGCAGCGATTTATTGGCGCTGGGCGGCTCCACGTGCGTATGTATGGAGGCTTTTGGGATTGATTATAGTTGAGCCTATCCTTTGGGCAGGTTTTGAGTTGATGCGCTCTGAACTTTTTGGAGGTTTCTCTTGGAATCATCTTGGTGTGCCTTTAGTCAATGCTGGGTTTGGTGCACCAGCACAAATCGGTGGCGTATATCTTTGTTCAGCGATAGTTGTTCTTTTAAATGGCACATGGGCGTCAATATTCGAGAGAATGTTCAAGCGTTTTGCAATTTCAACTAAAGCACAATCTATGCCTGCTTATCTAAGAGTTGTAGAAACGTTTCTTCCCCTTGCTCTAGTATATTTGCTTTTCTCTTTATCAAATGTTCCAGCAACTGAAGAAGAGGCAGAAGAAAAGCCAAATAATGCGATTTCCGTTGCGCTTGTCCAACGTAATTTTCCTTGCGTTTTTTCGAGAGACCAAAATGAAGAAAATCCATACGAGGCATATACTAAACTTTTAAGCAATGTATCTCTATTAAGGCCGTCTCTAGTCGTACTGCCAGAAAGCGCGTTTTGTGAGATAGGTCGCCTTGATAAGCGGGCCGCAAAGGAATTCGCTGCATTCATAACTGAAACATCCGGTGCAAAAGCCGTTCTTGCAGGTGGGTCCAGGAACGAGCATGCAAGAGAGTATAATTCATCTGCTTTATATTTATTTGAAGGTAAAAGCTTACAATCCGTTCAAACGTACGATAAAGTTCATTTAGTGCCATTTGGCGAATATATACCAGGCGATAAATTTATTCCCTATCTCCAGAAGTTTGCTCCTGTTGGTAGCTGCACGCCAGGTGAATTAAAGACATTGTATTTTAATGATGATGTTAAAATCGGTGTCGCGATTTGCTTTGAAGATACCGATTCAGCGCAAATAAGACGACTTGCGGCGATGGGTGCAGAAATGCTTGTGTTTATAACCAATGACAGCTGGTTTTCCGACTCAATAGAGCCGCTTCAGCATTATTGGCAGGCGCAATCCAGAGCTATAGAAACAGGTTTAAGCGTGGTGCGAGTTGGCAATTCCGGCGTCACAGCTGTTATTCGTCCAGACGGGAAATCATCAATTCTATCTGATTCTACTGGAAAGCCTCTTATAGATGAACGCGGCGCAATGTATGAATGGGTTTTACCTTCAACATCAAAGACGATTTATGTTCGTTATGGAGATTTGCCTTTAATTATACTTTTTTCTCTTCTCATTTTAATGGTAATTTTGATACAATACGGAGAATATTATGAAAAACGAAGAACTTTGTCCATGTAAATCCAGTAAGACCTTCGGCGAGTGCTGTGGGCCAATAATTGCTGGCGAAAAAAAACCTAGTTCACCAGAAGAGGTGATGCGTGCTAGATATTCTGCTTACGTTACTGAGTCAGTGGATTATCTTAAGTCTAGCTCTACAAAGGCTGTCCTCAAAGAGTTTGATGAAGAAGCTTCTCGTGCTTGGTGTAGAGTTGCTAGATGGCACGGCCTAGAGATAATTAAAGCCGAAGGCGAAATTGTTGAATTCAGGGCCACATACACAGCCAATGGTGAATTTTGCAACCATCATGAAGTTGCAAAATTTGAAATAGAAGATGGCGTGTGGAAATTTGCAGACGGCGAACTTGTTGGTGAAACGCCGATAGTTCGAGAAGAACCCAAGACAGGCAGAAATGACCCTTGTCCTTGTGGAAGCGGCAAAAAATTCAAGAAGTGCTGCGGCAAATAATTTAATGAAACCAGCGGCTTTTCTTTTTGATCTTGACGGCACTCTAATTGATACAGAGATGCTATGGACGAAGTCATTACTTGACTTTATGGCATCTCGTGGAGTGCAGTTGACTCTTGAGGAATTGCTAGAGCATGTTATAGGTCGAAATTCGCTTGATATAAACTCTTATTTGCATAAAACGTATCCTCAAATTGGAGATACAACACCGGAGCAAGATGCAAAAGAGTTAAGACTGTTTTTTGATAAGCATATGAGTGACGCGCCCGATACAATTATTCACGAAAGCGTAAAGTTTTTTAAAGAAGCTGCTGCCGTGGCGCCTTGTGCGATTGTATCTGGCTCGCCACACGATGATATTGTAGCGTCTATAACTAAGTGCGGGTTGCTTCAATTGACAACATTCGTGCTTGGTTCTGGTGAATATGAACATGGCAAGCCTAGTCCAGATGGTTACCTTAAAGCCGCCCAACTTCTAGGGGTTTTGCCATCGCAGTGTGTGGTTATTGAAGATTCTACTGTTGGTGTTGCTTCTGGAGTTGCAGCAGGGATGAATGTAATTGGGTTAGATCGTGGTGTAGAAGGTCCAAAGCAATCGTATGAAGGTTGTAGATGGAAGGTTTCAACACTTGCAGAGCTTAAAGCTAAGGAGATAGAACTGTGAGTGCTGATGTAGAATTTGATTATTGGTATGCGGTGAAAAAAACGCGAGTTTTACTTTCTCCACGCAAGCACTTAGAGACATTTGGCAATACTCTTGTTCAGTATCATTTAATTTCTGAATTAGATGATTATCCTGGCAAGGTGCGTGTCCGAGAGGGTAAACTTGAAGCATGTAAGCCATTGGTAATAACGCCTAATTTTTCTGAAATCGAAACAGAAGGCTTTGGTGAAGAAGCTAAGGCATATTTAGAACACCTTAAGCAGCATGAACCAAAATTGAAGATTTTGCGATATGGTTATCGGCTTAAAAGTGACAACTTTACAGAAAGCATAGTGACTGATTCCTTGCTTAATGTAACAGAACGAGTCCTAGCGCAAGTTAAAGAATCTAACGATCCTTTTTCGGCAGTATTGCAAGGAGTTGACGAGCCGTGGGATATCGCTTTGGTTGAGCTTTGGCGTCGAGAAGTAGAAACGAGCGCACAATCTAATATTGAAGATTTGCAGCGTGGAGGCAAATTGTTTTAAATAATGGGGGCAAAAGATGAAGCAGACTAAAATAATTGCGATAGCAAATCAAAAGGGTGGTGTAGGTAAGACCACGACAGTTGTTAATCTTGCAGCTGCTTTATCAGCGCGTAAGCGTTCTGTTCTTGTTGTAGATTTAGATCCTCAAGCTCATGCAACATTAGCCTTAGGGCTTGAAAAACAAGAAGGCGAGTCTATATATCCAGTTTTCTTTGGGATTAAAGAAATTGGAGATGTAATACAGCCAACGAAGTGGGCAAACCTTAATGTAATTCCTTCCGAGATTGATTTAGCAGGAGCTGAAGTAGAACTTTCAACGCGTTCAGATTGGCAATTTGCAGTTAAGAATGCCCTAGGCCCTGTCAAAGAGTCAGGTGCATTTGATTACATTATTCTTGATTGTCCGCCGTCCTTAGGTATCGTAATGACAGCAGCATTAGTAGCGACTGATTCTGTCCTTATACCGATTCAGGCAGAATTTCTTGCCATGGATGGTTTAGCGCTAATAGATAGATCGATAGAAAATGTTCGTAAAACTCTTAATCCTTTGCTTGAACTAGGAGGAATTGTCTTTACGATGGTCAATTCACAGGCCAGACTTACTCAGGATGTGATGAATGAGGTTCGTACGCATTTTGGAGATAAGGTTTACGAGACTACTATTCCAAGAAATATTCGTGTTTCAGAGGCTCCATCAATGGGCGTACCAGTTGTCTTTTTTGATCCGCGTTCAAAGGGCGCAGAAAGTTATAAAGCGTTCGCTTGGGAGTTTATGGCTAGAAATCCAACGCGTATAACTCATGAAGTACAGCGTGATAATACCGTGCCACCCGCGCAATCTGCCGACGCTCAACAAGGCGCTAGCGTCGTTGAAGGAAGCGGCGAAGGGGCTTGACGAAGGCGAGTTTATAATCGTTCACGATAACGATACGCGCGGCTTATCATGGGCGCGCAATCGTGGGTTAGATCGTGCAAAGGGCGATTATTTGTTTTTTGTTGACGCCGACGATGTAGTAGAAGATAATTTTCTTTCTTTGTTATTATCTGTTGTAGAGTCAACAGGGGCTGATTTTGTTATTTCGTCGCTAAGTGTAAGTCCACTTAAACGAGAGTATAATTTAGAAGGAGATGAGATTAAAAGGGTGATGCTGCCTGCCTTTTTTGGATATTCCTATGAAGATGTTCTGCGTTGGTATCGAGGTGGTAGTGTAGATGCTAATAGAGAGTTTGGTAGTGTTTGTAGATGTGTTTTTAAGCGTGATTTTATAGAGAAATACGCTATAAGATTCGATGAGAATCTCCATCTTTATGAAGATGCTCCTTTTATGGCTGAATGTTCGTTATATGCTTCTAAAATATCTTCTATAAATAAGATTCTGTATAACTACGAGCCAAATGATTTAGGATTAATGAGAACGTCATTGAAGAGTGAAAAATATTACAAGTACAAGGGGGAGGCTCTCTTAAATAGACTCGCATTAGCTTCTAAGTATGGACGTGATGGAATTCTTGATCACTTTAGAGCAAGTGCTGTATTTTCTTTTTTGGAACTTTTTAGGGGAAGTTCTTACTGGCGGGAATATTTGAAAAATGATTTTGTTAGAGAGTCGATTCTAAATTTTCCTCTTTCAATCCGCAGACCCTTTATTGCGATGGCTGTATTTTTTGCTAAGGTATTAATTAAGTTGTACATAAAAAGGTAAGTATTCAACTACCCTCAAGATCAAGGCAGACAAAATCAACGCAGACTAAACAACGCAGACAAGATCAAGGCAGCCTAAATCAAGACAGCCTAAATATCCACTTTAGATAGCTAAAAGAACATAGATAACTATACAATCTATACAAAAACCCTTCCTAAATATATATTAGTAATCTGTTATTCCTCTCAAGATTTTCCCGCACATAATTCTCATTTTATGATATAATACGTCTTGAGATGGCAAGAAAGAAGTATACTCATTCTCCTTATTGGAGGGCTAAGAAGTCCACACTTAAGCGTTCGTACGTTACGGATGCTTTAAAGTATTTTGGGCTTTA
>JAGBZX010000027.1 GCA_017628025.1 Kiritimatiellia bacterium
GCATCGTAACGGAAGAAATTGGACTCAAAACCGTGATTATGAAGCTAGTGTTGCCGCTGGGCAAATTAATACGACGCTTGGCGGTAAAATTATTTGGCCAATTGGTTTTTCAGTTAATATAAGGTAAGAATTATGATGAGGTTAGTCTTAACGGCGGCAGTTTTATTAGTTTCATTTTTTGGTTTTTCGCAAACGCATAAAATAGTATCTAATTCTGCCGCGCAGGATAATATTAAAGGTTGGGAAAATCAATCATATCCAATTGGCAATGGGTGGTTTGGCGTAAATATTTTTGGTGGCGTCAAAAAAGAGCGCTTGCAGATTACCGAGAATAGTTTTTTAACGCGACGTAACTTAACAAATGCTCTTGATATAAATTTAATCATGGTTGATGACAACCATAATAAATTCACAGGATACTCCCGTTCAATTGAACTAGAGACTGGTATTGGGCGAGTCGATTATGTAGCTAACGATGTTGTATATTCTAGAGAGATATTTGCATCTTATCCTGATAGAGTTATGGCGGTTAAATGTAAAGCATCTAAGAAGGGTGCTTTGAATTTTAATCTTTCTGCTAACACGCCTTTTTTGCGGCCATTCGTGAAAAAAGGCTCAAGTGTAGCATATGATTCGCGAGCTGCCAAGGTTACTGCCAGTGGTGATGAGGTGCATGTAGTTCAACATCTTCAATATTACAATGTTAAGTTTTACGGATTGTTAAAAGTTATCACTGACGGTGTTATATCTCAAAATGGGAAACTCCTCCAAGTCAGAGGAGCAACAGAGGCAGTCGTTCTTTTTACTTGTGCAACCAATTATCGTCTTGAACCGGATACATTCAAGTATGAAGGCTCAAAAATGGCATTGGTTGCCGAGGTCGATAAACCCGATTCAGAAATAGCTTCTAAAGTGCGAAATATCATAGACAAAGCTTTCAATAAAGGTTATGACGCATTAAAAGCCTCGCATATTGAAGATTTTTCTTCACTCATGAATCGTGTTAAGCTCGACCTGCCAGACAATAATGACGATGCTTCGTGTAAAACAGCTGATCTTTTGTCGAGGATTAAAAAAGGCGCTCCCAGTACATACCTTGAAGAGACATTTTTCCAATTTGGTAGATACCTTTTAGTTTCATCTTCTCGTCCTGGAACGCTACCAGCCAATCTTCAAGGAATTTGGAATGCACATCACAAATCTCCATGGGGTTCTGGATATTGGCACAATATAAACGTTCAGATGAATTATTGGCCTGCGTTTATTACTAATCTAGCTGAATGCTTTGAGCCGTATGCTGAATTTAATGAAGCCTTTAGACCGGTGACGCGCAATAATGTCCAGCAATACTTAAATCGGCATAAACTTGGTAGGTTACCATCAAAACATGAGTCTCCTGATATTTGGTGTGTAGCAACTGCCGTTTATCCGTATCGTGAAGGCGGTGTGCCAGGGGGGCATTCAGGACCTGGAACTGGCGCGCTTACAACAAAGTTATTTGCAGATTGGTATGATTATACACTAGACGAAAAGGCTCTTAAGCGTTTCGTTTGGCCTGTTATTCATGGGATGGCTGATTTTCTTTGCCGCTGTGTAAAGGAAATAGACGGCAAATACTTATCTGCTTTTTCTGCTTCTCCTGAACAGATAAATACCCCTGGCGGAAAATGGAACTGGCGTAATGGCACTCCGCCGTATTACATAACTGTAGGTTGCGCGTTTGACCAGCAGCTTATTTGGGAGAATAATAATGACTTATTAAGATTTGCAGAAATTCTTGGAACTAATACTCCTGTCGTAGCTCGTGTAAAGCAACAGATAGACAAGTATGATCCAGTCCAAATTGGCGAGTCTGGTCAACTTAAAGAGTTTCGTGAAGAGAAAAAGTATGGAGAAATTGGGGATCCATTGCATAGACATATTTCTCACCTAGTAGGTCTTTATCCTGGCACGTTAATCAATGCTACGAAGCCAGAGTGGATGCAAGCGGCCAAAGTTGCGCTTGATTTGCGTGGTGATAAATCAACAGGTTGGGCGTTAGCTCACAGGATGAATTGCCGCGCGCGTTTGGGAGATGGTGATCATGCTCTTAAGCTTTTACGCATAATGTTGGCAGAGCGCGTTTATGAGAACCTTTGGGGGATGCACCCACCATATCAAATTGATGGTAATTTTGGAGCGACAAGTGCAGTAGCAGAGATGTTATTACAAAGTCAAGCTGGATACATTGATATATTGCCTGCATTGCCAAAGGCGTGGGCTAGCGAGGGGTCGTTTAAGGGCTTATGTGCCAGAGGTAAGATGGTTGTTGATTGTAAGTGGAAGAACGCAGAGCCAATTGAAGTTATTGTATATGCTCACGACTCGTCCAAGGTCGATGTCCGTTTTAAAGGCCACAAGCTTCAAAATGAGATTCTTCGTATTATAAAATAAACTAGTTAACAAAGTTTTAAAATTATCCCAAGACTTAAATAAATAGAACTTTTCGCAACTTCTTTTGGGAATATACTGTTGAAAATTTTGACAGGTGAACTTTTACAAAAATATGGTATAATACTAAAAAAATGCAATAAGGAGGCGTAATGACACGTGGAGAATTTTTAAAATCAATTGGCTTAACGACTGCGTTTGCCGCGACAGGGTGCAAATTTAACTGTATTTGCGAGGATAAAATCCGTTACGCTCTTCAGCTCTATTCCATTCATAAAATATTTTGGAAATCTCCAGAGAAAATCCTCGCACAACTTGCCGAGGGTGGGTATGATGGCGTAGAATTTTATGATTATGGTGGGAAAAGCGCTCGTGAAATCCGCAAAATGTGTGCTGATGCGGGCATCGCGCCTATGGGCATCCATTTGAATGGTGATGTTGATCTAGTTGGCGACAAACTCTTTAAGACTCTTGATTTTGCTGCAGAGGCAGGTTTTGAGAGTATTGTCTCCCCTCACGCTCATCGTAAGACAGAAAAGGGCTATGTTGAGTTTGGGCGTGCCATGGGCAAGGCTGCTGACGCAGCTAAAGCTTATGGTATTAAAGTCGGCATTCACTCTACATATCATCATTTTACTACTAAATTCGATGGTAAATCTGCTTGGGATGTCATTTATAGCGAAGCGTCAGATTCGTTGCAACAGCAAATAGATTTAGGCAACACCTTTAACACTGGGGAAGATTTAGTCAAACTTTTGGCCAAATATAAAGGTAGGCACCATTCATTACATGCTAAAGAAAATGTTCCTACTGTTGATGGCGTGTTTGGTGTTCCTCCCACAAATGGCGGCCCAGTAGTGCCATGGGGCGATGTCTTGAAATTTATGAAGACAGATTCGTCGCTTAAGTGGTGGATAGTTGAAGCAGAAGGTAAGCCTGCTTCGCTTGAGCCAGCACTTAAATCGCTTAAACTTTTGCGTCAGTGGAATGCATAAAAAAGTCCTTCTCGTTGGGATTGTTTGAAGAGTGCTAATTTGGTATACTACGACAAATGAAATACGACGATATATTTAATGTGTGCGAATGTAATGCGGGCTACTCTAATGATGAGATTGCTAGCTTTCTTTCCAAAGCCTTAGCACAGTGGGAATCGACTAAAGGGCAGATTAAAAATGCTTTAATTATTCCGCCTGACTTTACGCGTTTCCATTCCAATGCTGGTTTTATTACGGAGTTCTTCTATAACAAGCTCCTTGAAAAAGGAGCCAATGTTGATGTTTTGCCAGCGCTTGGTACGCACGTGCCAGTTTCTGAAAAGCAATGGTCAGAGATGTTCGGATCAATTCCGTACTCAAAAATGATTGCTCATAATTGGCGTACAGATGTTGTAAAGCTTGGCGAAGTTCCTGCTGCGGAAGTTGAAAAAATCACAGAAGGTCTCTGGAAAGATCCAGTTGATGTTGAAGTTAATCGCCTTTTGATGGACGATAAATACGACATCGTAATTTCTCCTGGGCAGGTAGTACCGCACGAGGTTATCGGTATGGCTAACCATGCCAAGAATATTTTTGTGGGTATTGGTGGCTCTGATATGATCAACAAGTCTCACATGATTGGTGCGGTCTGCGGCATGGAAAAAGCCATGGGGCGTGACTTTACGCCTGTTAGACTTCTTTTTGATTATGCGCTTGAGCATTATCTAGCTGACAGACCTATTCTTTGGGTTCTTACGGTAAACACTGCTCCCCAAGGTAAAATTGCCAGCCACGGGCTTTTCATTGGTCAAGGTAGAGCTTGTCTTGAAGCAGCAGTTAAACTGGCTCAAGAAAAAAACATAGATTATGTTGAGCATGGCATTAAAAAATGCGTCGTTTATCTTGAGCCTTCTGAATTTACATCAACCTGGTTAGGTAACAAATCAGTATATCGCACGCGTATGGCTATGGCTGACGGCGGAGAGCTTATCGTTTTGGCTCCTGGCGTCCATCGCTTCGGCGAAGATGATAGAGTTGATGAGTTGATTCGTAAATATGGGTATCGCGGGCGCTTGCATACATTAGAAGTTTTCAATAAGCCAGAGGCAGAAGATTTGCGTGCTAATATGGGAGCGGCAGCTCACCTTATTCATGGTTCTTCAGATGGTCGCTTCTCAATACGATATTGCGTAAAAAATATTACTCGTCAAGAGGTTGAGTCTGTAGGCTTTCTTTCCGGAGACTATGATGAGATGGCTGCGAAATACGACCCGACAAAGCTCAAATACGGCTATAACATAGTTGATGGTGAAGAAATTTACTTTATTCCAAATCCTGCTCTTGGGCTTTGGATTGATAAAGAGCGTTTTAATGCTTCGTAATTTTTAACAATCCTTAAGGAGACAAAAAATGAAAATCGTTAAAGATAAAGGTGTTGAAGGAAAGGTTATTGTTTGCACCGGCGCTGCCGGTGTGCTTTGCTCTTCTATGACAGAAGATCTTCTTCGTCATGGCGCAAAGGTCGCGGTCTTAGATCTTCGTGGTGATGTTGCTGCAAAATTCTGCGCAAAACTCGCCAAGAAAGGACTTGCAAATACTCTCGCGCTTGAGGCTAATGTTCTTGACAAGAAGAGCCTTGAAGATGCAAAGAAAGCGATCCTTAAAAAGTGGAAGCGCATTGATGTCCTTATCAATGGTGCTGGCGGCAATCATCCCAAGGGCACGACTCCAGCAGAGCAGATGACAAAAGGCATGAATCTTGAAGATACATTCTTTGGTCTTACCGCTGAGGGCTTTGAGTTTGTTAACAAGCTTAATCTCGTCGGTACGATTCTTCCTTGTCAGGTGTTCTGCAAAGAGATGCTCAAGAAGGGCGGCAGCGTTCTTAACTTCTGCTCGATGGCTGCTTATCAGCCGCTTACTAAGGTTGCGGCATATGGCGCGGCAAAGGCTGGCATCATGAACTTTACGAGCTTCCTGGCAACTCACCTAGCTCCAATGGGAGTTAGAGTTAATGCGATTGCTCCAGGTTTCTTTATTACTGACCAGAATCGCTTCCTTATGCTTGAGAAGGATGGCAAAACGCTTACTCCTCGTGGCAATAAGGTAATTGCTAAAACTCCTATGCGTAAGTTTGGTGCGCCATCTGATCTTCACGGTGCAGCAAGGTTCCTTATTTCAGATGAAGCGTCGTTTATTACTGGTGTAACACTTCCAGTTGACGGTGGTTTTGTCTGCTATTCTGGAGTTTAATAAGTTGAACAACCCGCTGAACGTTGAGCAAGTTGTCGGACAAATAGCAACGGCTATTAAAAAGGCTGGCGGCAGAGCCTTGATGGTTGGCGGGTGTGTGCGTGATGCTATGATGGGCATCACGCCAAAAGATATTGATATCGAGGTGTTTGGCATTGAGGCCCAACACCTCGAACGCATTGTTGGCGAAAATTTCGAATACGATAGTTGTGGCGTTTCGTTTGGTGTATTAAAACTAAAGCATATAGATATTGATATATCGCTACCGAGACGAGAGTCTAAAATAGGATTAGGGCATAGAGCTTTTAATATTGCCTCAGATCCTTTTATGTCAGTAGAAGAGGCTTCTCTTAGGCGAGACTTTACAATAAATTCGATGTACAAAGATCCGCTTACAGGCGAGATTATAGATCCAAATGGCGGAAAGAATGATCTTGAGCAAAAAATCCTTCGTCACGTATCGCATAAGTTTTCTGAAGATCCTTTAAGAGTTCTTCGCGGTGCGCAATTTGTAGCTCGTTTTGATTTAGAAGCTCATGACACAACTATTGATATTTGCCGCGATATTACGCCAGAGTCGTTAGCGGCAGAGCGCATTTTTGAAGAGTGGAAAAAACTCATATTAAAAGGTGTTAAAATTTCTAAAGGCCTACAATTTTTGCAAGCAACAAATTGGGTGAAGTATTTTCCTGAGTTGAACGCATTAATAGGTTGCAAGCAAGAACCAAAGTGGCACCCTGAAGGCGATGTGTGGGAACACACAAAATGTTGCTTAGATTTTTATGCGAAAAATCGTATAGGTGAGCAATATGAAGATTTGGTCGTTGGCATGGCAGTGCTTTGTCATGATTTCGGAAAACCCTCGTGCACATTTTTTGATGAGAAAGTAGGGCGCCTTCGTTCTTTGGGCCATGATGAAAAAGGTGTTGGGCCGACTTACAGTTTTTTATCGCGGATGACAAATGAAGAGAAATTTATTTCAGATGTTGTCCCTTTGGTTAAAAACCATATGCGTCCATTTTCTATGTGGCGCTCTGATGCTAGAGATGGCGCAGTAAGAAGGTTGTCATGTCAAGTAAAGCGAATTGATAGGCTTATTAGAGTTTGCTTAGCTGATGATGGCGGTAGACCTCCATTTCCTTCTGATACATCATCTTTAGATTGGCTGGCTGCCCAAGCTAAACGACTTGATGTCCAAGATAAGGCTCCTAAGCCAATTCTTATGGGCAGAGATCTTCTCAGTTTAGGGCTTAAAGCTGGGCCATTATTTAAGAAGATTCTTGATGAAGCTTATGATAATCAGATAGAAGGTGTCTTTTCTGATTTAGATGGTGCGAAGAAGTGGCTTAAAGAAAAACTTCTAACTCTCGAAAATTGCTAAATAATGTGTTTTTACAACATTGAATAAGCGGAATTTGATATACTACATAGAAAAAGGTTTTATATGAAAATTGCGATACTCGGAGCAGGCGGAAAGATGGGAGTGATGCTATGTGAGCTTTCACAGGCTCATTTATGTGAAGTTGTTTCCCGCGTCGATATTCGAGAAGGGTTTGATTTAGACATTTCTCCTGAGGTAGAGGGGGTAATTGATTTTTCTTTTCATACTGCAGTTCCAGGTTTTATAGCAAAGGCAGTTGAGATGGAAATTCCGTATGTTCTTGGCACGACGGGACTTACCGATGAAGAGCAGAAGGCGGTTGATGAGGCTTCTTTAAAAATACCTGTCGTTCAATCTGGCAATTATTCTTTAGGTGTTAATGTTTTATTGGGTCTTGTTCGCAAAGCTGCTCAAGCTCTAGATAAGTCTTACGATATAGAAATCGTAGAAATGCATCATCGCCATAAAAAAGACGCCCCTAGCGGAACCGCGCTAATGCTTGCAAAGGCTGCTGATGAGGCACGCGGCGGAGATAATCCTTTTGTTTACGGCAGAGTAGGTCAAACTGGTGAGCGCCCTGTAGGAGAGATAGCTCTACATTCATTGCGCGGCGGCAGTGTTATTGGCGATCATACTGTTACTTTTGCTAGTGAGCTAGAGAGAGTTGAGTTAGTTCATAAGGCGCAAAGCCGCGAAGCGTTTGCTGCCGGTGCTCTTAAAGCTCTATTATGGGCGAAAGGGCGAAAGGCTGGCAAGTATTCGATGCTTGATGTTTTAGGTATGTAATTTAAAAATAAAATAAGGAAAAACTATGAGACCAGTAGTATTTATTATTCGTGACGGTTGGGGTGTAAATGAACGCAAGGATGGCAATAGCGTGTATGGCGCAAAGACTCCAGTGATAGACCAGATTCGTGCTCGTTATCCACATTGTCTTCTTGATTGTTGTGGCCAAGCAGTAGGCTTACCTGATGGCTATCAGGGCTCTTCAGAAGTTGGTCACCTTAATATGGGTGCTGGGCGCATCGTAGTTCAGGAATTAAAGCGCATTGATGATGGATTAGCTTCTGGTGAACTTTTTAATAATGAAAAGTGGCTCAACCTCATTGAAAACTGGAAAAAGAACAATTCCCAGTTCCATTTCTTCGGCCTTCTTCAAGACGAAGGCGTTCACGCGCATCAAGAGCATCTTTTTAAGTTAATGAAGCGCGCTCGCGCTGAGTTCCCAGAAGGCAAAATAGTTGTTCATCCATTTCTTGATGGTCGCGACACTCCGCCGCGCTCAACGCTAGAGTATATTGCACGCCTTAAACAAGAGCTTGCAACAATTGGCAATGCCGTAATTGGTACGGCTATGGGTCGTTATTATGGTATGGATAGAGCAAAGAAATATGCTCTTACCGATACAGCTTATTCTTGCATTGTCGATTGCGTGGGCGAAAAGGTCGCTTCGATTGAAGAAGCAGTTAAGCGTGAATACGAGACCGGCAAGACGCCTGATAATACGCCTATGACAGACGAGTATATTCCATGTTATACGATTGGTGATTATGCTGGTATGCAAGATGGTGACGTCGTTATGCACACAAACTATCGTCAGGATCGTGCTATTCAGCTTACGCAGGCTTTTGTTTGTGAAGACTATCCTGGTGTTCGCGCACGCCGTCCTAAGGTTACATATTTGGGCTTCTCTCGCTATTGGGATGAGTTTGAAGATTATCTTTTAGGTGCCGGTGGAGCTGGAGACAGCATGGATAATCTCCTTGGCGAGGTTATTTCAAAGTCTGGCCTTAAGCAGCTTCGTATTGCGGAAACACAAAAGTTCCGTCATGTTACGAGTTTCTTCAACGGCAAGTCAACAACTCCTTCAGAAGGTGAAGATCAGGTTGACGTTCCTAGCCGTTTTGACCCAGCGACATTCGCTTCTCATCCAGAAATGGACGCATATACTGTTACTGATGAGCTTTTAAAGCGTCTTGAAAATAATCCATATGGTTTTATCGCTGTCAATTATGCAAACTGCGATATGGTTGGTCATACTGGTGATTTTGAGGCGGCAAAGAAGGCGGTTGAAGTTACTGATGAATGCATCGGAAAGCTTTTGCCGCGTCTTATGGAGCTTGATGCTCATGTGCTTATTTTTGCCGATCACGGTAACGCAGAGCAGATGGTTGACTATAAGTCTGGGCTTACGAAAACTTCTCACACTTTAAATCTTGTCGAGTGCTTTTATGTTGCTAATGACGCTGCTGGCGTAAGATTAACGCCATTAGCTAAACTTTCAGCAGTCGCCCCAACAGCACTTCAAATGCTTGGTATTGCTATTCCAGGAGAAATGACAACTCCATCGCTCTTGGCAGGCAAAGAACCGTGGTCGAAAAGTGCGCTTGCGGTTTAAGTATTGATAAGTACAAGTTAATTTGGTAAACTAATAACAATTTAAGGAGGTAAAAAAAATGGCATTAGGTTTTATTCAGAATTGCAGCCCTTGGCAGCTCATGGTTATCGTTGTTCTTATCGTTGTGCTTTTTGGCTCGAAGAAAATTCCAGATCTTGCTCGTAGCCTTGGCAAAGCAAAGAATGAATTTAAGAAGGGTTTAGCTGAAGGCGCTAAGGATTCAGACGAGGCTGAAAAGGCTTCTGAGCCTGCAAAGGAAATAGCATAACAAAAGTAAAATCTCGTCGAATGGTCGGTGAGATTGTAAAAGAGCGGCTTAAAGAGCTGCCTAATCGCCCCGGGTGTTATCTTATGAGAGATCGCCGGGGCGCGATTATTTATGTCGGCAAAGCCAAGAATTTAAAGAAAAGAGTTTCTCAATATTTTAGGCCTGGCGCTCGTCATGCTCCTAAGGTTCGCTCAATGGTTAACACCGTTTGGGACTTTGAGTTTATAATAGTCAAGAATGAGGTAGAGGCTCTTCTAACTGAATCAGAACTTATCAAAAAACATAAGCCGCGCTTTAATATCTTAATGAGAGATGATAAGCGATATCTTTCTTTAAGAGCTGATACGCTTGCAAATTGGCCTTATTTTTCTTGTTGTAGAATAATTCGAGATGACGGGGCGCTTTACTTTGGTCCATTTCCCTCTAGTCCAGTTGTCCGTATAGCAAAGGATTTTGTTGAAAAGCGTTGGGGGATAAGAGGATGTAATCATATTACACTAAACGAAGAGTGTCATAAGCACTGTAACGCTGATGTGATTAGATCTTGCGCGGCACCGTGTTTAGGAAAGATTTCTCTAGAAGAGTATAAATCTCGCTTCGATGAAGCGTGTGCGTTTTTGCGTGGCGATAGACCAAAGGTATTGGAGGAACTTGAAGAAAAGATGCAAGAAGCATCTGTTTCTGGCGATTTTGAAATGGCGGCTCGTTGGCGTGATACAATTTTTGCACTTAAGGAAATGACTAAATCTCATTTCGTTAGGCGAACGCCGAAAATGCGCCAAGAAGATGCTAAACAAGGCCTTAAGGAATTAGCCTCATCAATAGGGTTAGAGAAAGAGCTGAAAATAATTGAATGTGTAGATATTTCAAACCTTTTTGGCACGCATTCAGTGGCCTCGCTAGTAGTAGCGAAAGATGGGTTGCCAGATGGTAGGTGGTATAGGTATTTTAAAATAAAAACGGTCGTTGGCGCTGATGATCCTCGTTCAATGGAAGAGGTTGTTATTCGTCGATATGGTCCAAATTCTACTCTTTTAGCAACTTCGCCCAAAGCAGATTTATTTGTTTGTGATGGTGGTATAACACAATTGCGAGCAGCTCGCCGCGCTTTCGCGTCAATTGGCTTGTCGGATATGCCTGTAATAGCGTTAGCAGAGAAGCAAGAAGAAATTGTCCTAGATGATGGTAGGGAGAATCTAATTTTGCCGCGAGATAGCGAAGCGCTATTTGTTTTAACGAGATTACGTGACGAAGCACATCGTTTTGCTATTTCTCATCATCGCCGTTTAAGAGGCAAAACTATACGCGAGTCGATTCTTGACGAGATACCTGGTATTGGTGAGGCGAAAAAAACTAAGCTTCTTTCTAGATTTGGTTCAATTAAACAAATTGCACGCGCAAATGCTCAAGATGTCGCTCATGAGGCTTCAATAAGTCTAACTTTAGCTGAAGAAGTTATTCGAGTTGCCAAAGGTGGGTAATTTTGATGTCTTTTTGCTGTATTTTTGATATAATACTCTTGTTATGAATACCGTACTCGTTGGAGCCCAGTGGGGTGATGAAGGCAAAGGCAAGGTAATTGATTTCCTTACCGAAGAAGCTGATGTTGTGGTCCGCTTTCAAGGCGGTTCAAACGCCGGTCATACCGTCGTCGTCGGCGATAAGAAATATGTTCTGCATTTGGTGCCTTCGGGCATCTTGCATGAGGGCAAGCATTGCGTCATAGGAAATGGCGTCGTGATGGACCCGTTCGACTTGATGAAAGAACTCGATCAAGTTCGTAGTTGGGGCATAGAATTTCGCGGCCGTTTCCATGTGTCCGAGCGTGCTCATATGGTTATGCAGTGGCATCGTGCCATAGATAAGGCAGAAGAAGCTGCCCGCGCTGAAGGCGCGAAGATTGGCACTACTGGCCGCGGCATAGGTCCTGCATATGCGGCAAAAGTTGGTCGTTACGGCATGCGTGCTGGCGATATACTTAAACCTAATTTTGCAGACCTCGTTCGTATGCAGGTTGAGGAGGCTAACCGCACTCTAGTTGCGCTTGGTGCTCATCCTCTTGACGCAGAAGAGATGGTTAAACTCTATATGCCGATAGTGCCGGCTTTAATGCCGTTTGTGACAGATACTATCGAGTTTATGCATGAAAATCTCGAATCTGGCCGCTCGGTTCTTTTTGAAGGTGCTCAGGCTACTATGCTTGATATTGACTTTGGCACGTATCCATTTGTTACATCTTCAAACCCGACTGCTGGTGGTGCTTGCACTGGGTGCGGTGTCTCGCCTAGGTCGATAGACAGAGTAATTGGCGTTATTAAGCTTTACACTACACGCGTCGGTGAAGGGCCTTTCCCCACAGAGTTATTAGATGCTGATGGTGAAAAGCTTCGTGCTAGAGGTGGCGAGTTTGGAGCTACTACTGGTCGTCCTCGTCGTTGTGGTTGGTTTGACGCAGTAATTGGTCGTTATGCTCAGCGCATCAATGGTGTTGATTACTGGGCGATGACAAAGCTTGATGTTCTTGACGAATGTCCTGTTGTTAAGATTTGCACAGGCTATAAGCGTGACGATGGTTTCGTTTATCAGACCTTCCCTGCAGATCTTTCTGTTTTAGCGCGTTGCACGCCGGTATATGAAGAAATGCCTGGTTGGTTGTGTGAGACTTCTCACATTACAGATTATAACGCCTTGCCAGAAAACGCAAAGGCTTATATCGCTCGCATTCTTGAACTTATTGGTGGCAAACTCGGCGTTCTTTCCGTCGGGCCTGCCCGTGAAACCACTTTGAGAGTGGGTATTTGAGACACCTTGCAATAATAATGGATGGTAATGGCCGGTGGGCGAAAGCCCGCCGGAAGCCTCGCATCAGCGGTCATAAAGAAGGTGCGTTAGCCCTCGACCGCGTGATGCATTATTGCCGCGAGGAAGGCATAGAATATCTTACAGTTTATGCTTTTTCGACAGAGAACTGGAATCGTTCGCGCGCCGAGGTTACAGCGCTAATGAATCTTCTTTCTTCTTACATAAAAGAAAAGAGTGATACATTACTAAAAAATCAAGTAAGATTCAAGGTTATCGGAAGGCGAAGCGATTTATCGAAAAGTTTACAAAAATCAATATCTCAGCTAGAAGAAAAAACTAAAGACGGCCAGTTTACTCTTATCGTGGCTCTTTCTTATGGCGGAAGAGATGAAATTTTGCGAGCTGCTGAGAAATATTCTGGTGGTGGAGAAGAAGCTTTTTCTAAATGTCTTGATACAGCTGATATTCCAGATCCAGATCTTATTATCCGCACGAGTGGAGAATTAAGACTTTCCAATTTTCTTCTTTGGCAGGCAGCTTATTCCGAGTTTTATTTTACCGATGTTATGTGGCCAGATTTTGGTCGCGAAGAATTTGATAAGGCCCTTAACTCTTATAAAAATAGGGAAAGGCGAATGGGGTCTAGAAAAGGAGTGCGAAAATGATATTAAGAAGAACTTGTACAGCGCTTGCATTAGCCGCTTTAATTGTTTTCGTTTTATGCAAATCTAGTGCCGAAGTTATTAAGCCTTTTCTTATCGCGCTAATTGCTCTAGCTCATCTTGAGTATTCTCAGCTCGTAGCTAAGCGTTACCCTGTTTTAGTTTGGCCAGGAGTAATTGCTGGTATTGTTTTTATGATTTCAAAGTTTTATTTTTATGATGGTGCCTTTCAGCTTTTATTCTTTATTTTAGCAATACTTTCGTTGTTTCATGCGCCAAAGAATTCTGATGGTATTAGACAAACGTTACTTTCGTTCGCGGTTACCGCATTAGGGTTTGTATATATACCAGTGATGTTATCTTATTTAGTACAATTAACAACAGTGCCTTCGCCAGTGGGAGTGGAGTTGTTTTGGCTTCTTTATGTTATTGCGATTGTTAAAATTTCCGATATGGGTGGTTTTGCTTTTGGACTTGGTTCAGCTAAACTTTTTGGTGGCAATCACAAAATGTGTCCGCAGATATCTCCTAACAAAAGTTGGGAGGGTATGATAGGGAGCATTGTTGGCTCTTGTATAGTTTCTTTTTCATTAATTTCAATTACAGGCTTTGGAGTTTTTAAATCATTTTTATTCGCTCTTGCAGCAGCCGTCGCAGGCACGCTTGGCGATTTAGTTGAAAGCGGCATCAAGCGCGAATGTGGTGCAAAAGATTCTGCGACATTTATGCCTGCAGGTATGGGCGGCTTTTTAGACATGCTAGATTCTTTAGTCTTTGTGCCAGCAATATTTTATTCTTTACTTAAATGACATCTCGTCCTATAACTAGTTCGATAGTAAATTATTTCACTGGTAAGGAAGTTTTAATTACTGGTGCTGGAGGCACAGTAGGTAAAGAAGTCGTTCGTCAGCTTTCTAATGTAGGCATCTCAAAGCTTGTATTGCTAGAACGTTCTGAAAATGCGCTTTATACATTAATAAACAACTTGCCTACCAATGTAAATTTTGTCCCTGTTTTGTGCGATGTATTAGATGAACAAGCCGTAAATCGCGTTTTTTCGTCTCATAAAATAAACATCGTAATACACGCAGCTGCTTACAAGCATATTCATATAGTTGAAGCTAATCCAGAAGAGGCATGGCGGAATAATTTTGAAGCTGTTAAGGTACTTGCGAAAATAGCAGAAAAGTTTGAGGTAGAGCGCTTTGCTCTTGTTTCAACAGATAAAGCGGCAAGCCCTAAATCGATTTTGGGTATAACAAAGTTAGAAGCAGAGAAGTTTTTGATGCAGTATAATAAATCTTCTAAAACTTCGTTTTGTGCAATACGCTTTGGTAATCTTTTTGCCGCGCCTGGGTCGGTAGTACAAATTTTCAAAGAAAAAGTAGCTAATAAAGAACCTCTTGCCGTTACTCATCGAGACATGGAGAGGTACTTTATTACAGCAAACGAAGCAGTTGAGTTGTTTTTACAAGCCGTAACTCGCGATGAGAGAGTTGTCTATTCTCTTGATATGGGTAAGTCTCAAAAGATTCTTAATATCGCTGAGGATATTATTCGACAAGCAGGTTTTAGGCCTTATATTGATATTCCAATAGAGTTTGTAGGAATAAGACCTGGAGAGAAAATTCGCGAGCAACACGATTTATCAGAAAAGTCCGCAGAAAAAACAGATATGCCAAAAATATATATAACTAAACTTTTGCTAGCTACCGTCGCAATGGCTGCGATGTGTGTTTTCGCTGATAACTCTAGTTCAATTGATGAAGTTGCTACGTTATCTGAGAATGATAGCAAAGCGTCTACCGATAATGAGGAGGGCGCGTCAAAACCCGGTTTTGAGCGTTATGAGCCTATTCTAAAGCGTCAAATGTTTGGTACACCGCCGCCTGGGTTCGATCCGCAGCTTTCGCCGTCGAATGTAAAGGCTTCTCGCCGCGAAGGAGAGAAAGAAGAACTTACGCCAGATCAGCAAAAGCTTCAAAAGGCCGTAAGGTTTACTGTTTTGAATCTAGACTCTAGCGGTAATGTTATGGTCGGCTTTAGTGATCATACTGATGGTAAATTGCCAAAGCATTTTTATATGAAAGTTGGTGAAACCTTTAGAGGTTGGAAGGTTCTTGAGGCAGATGTACTTGCAGGAACTGCCGCGTTAGAGAAAGATGGTATTCGCCTTGATATGACGCTAGGAGAACAAGCTAAAGCGGCTCAACCAAATCCTAATGCTGGTGGTAATGGTGGCAGAAGTATGAGTGAGCGTCGTCTTATGCGTCAGCGTGCACGCGAAGCCGATGAGCGTGCGCGTGTAGAGAAAGAAAAGCGTGATGCTCAAGCGGCACAAGTTGCTCAAGAGCAAAGAGAACAAGAAGCTGTTGAACGCGCTGAGAATAATATGATAATTCTTGAACTGAGTGATGAGTTAAAGAAAATTAGAGCTGAGCGCGAGGCGACAGCTGCTGCAGGAAATAAAGAACAAAAGGAGTCTAGCAATGTCGAAAACTAAAATAACTACACTAGACGCATTCCGTAAAGAGCTTTTAGAAACAGGTTCCTATAATACGGCTAATTTTAACCGCGGCATAAAAAGGGCTAATTTAGGCGCTCTTACCACGCTTAGTTTCTCGCTAAATGTCGCGAAGGTTTTCCCGATTTCTGCTATTCTTTGTCCTTTAGGGTTGCTAACGGTTGACCGCTGGACTAGGGTTTGCTTTTCCACCTTGCAAACCGCAGAGAGACTAGGGATGAATGTCGAATTAGAAGGTTGGTCAGAGAGGGCTAAATACAAAGGCCCAGTTGTTTATGTTGCTAATCATATGTCAACATATGAGACAATATTTTTGCCGCCTGTTCTTATTACGTATGGGCCACTTAAAGTTGTTGCTAAAGCGTCATTGGCTCATTTGCCTTTCTTGGAAAAAGCCGCAGCCGACATGGGGCTAGTTCCTATCGGGCGAAAAAATCCAAAAGAAGATTTAGTTTCGATTCTTAAGACAGGTGTTGAAAAAATCAATGAGGGGTATAGCTTTTTAATATTCCCGCAAGGAACTCGCCAAGAAGTTTTTTCACATAGAAAATTCTCGTCGATAGGTGCAAAGTTAGCAGAAAGAGCTGGCTGTCCATTAGTTCCAATAGCGATAGATACTCGTTGTCAGCCTTGTAGAAAAGAAGGCCTTCTTAAGAAGGTTTTTCACGATTTTGGGCCAGTAGATACGTCAAAAGATATCCGCTGTGCGTGTGGCCCAGTTATACCTTGCACAAAGTCTCGTGAAATGCACGAAAAGTCTTTTGATTGGATTGCCTCAAAGCTTGAAACATGGGGCATTGAAGTTGATAAATAATCGAATGGAGGGTAAAGAAATGTTAGATTGGATGGATTCGTTAAAGGGTCGCTCTCTTTTGAGACTTGCTTCGTTTTCAGACGAGGAAATGAAAAATATTATTGATTTATCTGCACAGTTAAAAGCTCGTCGCGCCGCTGGCGTCAGAGGAGATCTTTTAAAGCGTAAAAATATTGCTCTTATATTCGAGAAATCTTCAACTCGTACTCGCAACTCCACTTTAATTGCAGTTAGAGATGAAGGCGGTAATGGAGAATATTTGACGCGTCCTGATATCCATTTTGGCAAGAAGGAATCTGTTAAAGATACCGCTCGAGTTCTTGGTAGAATTTACGATGGTATTCTTTTCCGTGGCTTTAAACAAAGCGACTGTGAAGAATTAGCAAAGTATGCTGGTGTGCCAGTTTGGAATGGCTTGACCGATGATTATCATCCAACTCAAATCTTTGCAGACCTACTTACCGTTAAAGAAAATTTCGGTACGTTAGATGCTAATACCACAGTAGCATATGTTGGCGATGGCCGCAATAATGTTGCAAATTCACTTATGATGGGCTGTGCTAAATGCGGCGTAAGATATGTTTGTTGTTGTCCTTCAGAGTTAAGGCCAGACGAGGCGGTTTTGGCAGAAGCAGAAGAAGTTGCTAAGCGTAATGGCGTTGATATTCGCGTTTTTGATGATCCAAAAGAAGGTGTAAAGGGCGCAAATGTTCTTTATACAGATGTTTGGGTATCAATGGGTGAGGAATCAAAGACTGCTGAGCGTATTAAAATGCTTAAGCCATATCAAATTAATATGGACTTAATGAAGGCTACCGGTAATATCGGTGGCAAACTTATGTTCTTGCATTGCTTACCAGCATTTCACGATTTTAATACTGAAGTTACGAAAGACACTGGTGCGCTTGAGGTTACTGACGAAGTATTTGAGTCTCAGTATTCAAAAGTATTTGATGAGTCAGAAAATCGTATGCACACAATTAAGGCTCTTCTAGTTTCCTCTCTTACTGATAGGAGCAAAATCTAAGAAGGCATCTTGATATGAAACGTTTTTTTGGCGCGTCTTTTGTCGCCTTTTTATTGTTATTTAAGATAGCAAATGCTACTGGGCTTTATGACGCATTTGTAAATCCGCCAGTATCTGCAGCTCCTCATGTTTGGTGGCATTGGATGAATGGCAATGTAACAAAAGAAGGAATAACAGCCGACCTAGAAGCAATGAAAAAAATAGGCTTAGCTGGCGCACAATCTTTTGACTGCGGTTGTGGTATTCCATTTGGCGGAGTTAAGTTTGCTTCTCCTCAATGGTATGAGATGATACTTCATGCTCATAATGAAGCAAAGCGTTTAGGGCTTGAGTTGTGTTTGGCTAATTGTAGCGGTTACTCTGCCTCTGGTGGGCCTTGGGTTAAGAGTGAAGACGCTATGAAGGAAGTTGTTATTGAGGAAGTAAGCGCATCGAAAGGCGAAAGTGTTTACTTACCTATCACAAGTGTTACTAATGGCTTTTATCGAGACATTGCTGTTGTCGCATTTCCGACGCCTAAAGGGATTTCGTGTCCGACTAGAAATATTACACCAAAAATTATAGTCAATGATGATTCTCAAGTATATCTCTTTGCATTTTCAAATCTGACAGAGATTTCTGAATTAAAGTGTTCATTTAAGCCCAAAGGTATCTTGTGGGAAGACAACGGTAGAGTTGATATTCTTATTGAAAAAAGCCTAGATGGCAATGCATGGGAGAAATGTTTTAGTTGCGTAGACAACGCTACTCCAAATTATTCAATATCAGATAAGCCACACTATCATGTTTTTGATAAAGTCAAAGCAAACTTCTATAAAGTAACTTTTAAGTATAAAGAACGTTGGTGCATGAATTCCGCTAAACTTCAAGAAGTTGAGCTAGGCACATTTATGCGCGTTGCCGGCTATGATAGTAGACTTCTTTTTACTGCACGCCAATCAGAAGATAAAATCCGTTTTAATAATGACGGTGTTGTCGATATTTCAAGTGTGTTAGTTTTGCCGCCGAAGTTTGACGCAGCTTCAAAATTAGAGTGGCAAGTGCCTGACGGAAACTGGACTATCATGCGTGTAGGATACCGCAATAGTGGTCGCAAATGTTCGCCAGCTTCTGACTTTGGAGAGGGGTATGAAGTTGATAAGCTAGACAAAAATGCGCTTGATAGATTCTTCGATTCATATGTTGCTAAATTAGTAAAAGTTTGCGGTATTGACCCAAAAGAAAATCCAGTTGGCAGAGCTGGTTTTAATGCTATTTTAGTTGATAGCTGGGAGGTTGGTTCTCAAAATTGGACACATGGTTTTGAGAAAACTTTTGAGAAAAAAAATGGTTATTCGCTATTGAAGTTTCTCCCATGTTTTACAGGTTTTGTTGTCGGCTCACTTGACGAGACGCTAAAGTTTTGTAAGGATTTAAGGAGTACTGTTGAAGAACTTTTTGCTGAAAATTACGCCGATAGATTAGCAGAGCGTTGTCGTCAATCGGGGTTAATGCTCTCTGTTGAGCCTTATTCTAGTCAGCCTTGTTCGTCAACTAGATATGCTCGAAATGTTCAGTTGCCAATGACTGAATTTTGGTGTTCATCAACTCTGCCGTTGCAAACGGGTAATACTTGTAAGTATGTTTCGTCGATTGCTCATATTCATGGGCGTAAATACACAGGTGCAGAAAGTTTTACTACCCACCCAGAGGAAGCGGGTTGGCAGCAGACGCCGCGCCATTTCAAAGCAGTAGGCGATTTGACATATACTCATGGCGTAAATAGAATAATCTATCATCGTTTTGCTCATCAGCCTTGGGTAAGTGAATATGCTAAGCCTGGCATGACGATGGGGCCTTGGGGGACGCATTTTGAGCGTACTTTGACATGGTGGGATTTTGCTTATGACTGGGTGAAATACCAAACTCGTTGTCAGTATATGCTCCAAGAGGGCAAGCCATCAGCTGACATCCTTTTCTATGTTGGCTCTAAAACTCCGCAAGACGCCATAGCCTCTGTTCGCGAAGGAGACAAGCCCAACTCTAATACTTACATACCTCGAGGTTATGATTATGATTTTATAGGTACAGATTCGTTAAAGGATTTGACGGTAACAAAAGAAGGGCGCATCAAGACGCCAGGTGGTGTAGAATACGCGTTTTTAGCAATTCCTAAAGAAGAGAAGGTTTATTTAAAGGGTGCATTAATTGTTGCCCATGACGAGATTAGAGCAACTTTGAAAAACTTGAATATAATGCCGCGTTTTGAGTCATCTGATACATACTTGCATTGGATAAGTCGAGATTATTCAGAAGGCTCTGAGGCGTGGTTTATTTGTTCAGAAGATCGTCAAAATCCACACTCGGCAGAAGTCGTCTTAAGAGATACTCAAAAATTTATTCCACAAGTTTGGAATCCTATTACAGGAGAGCGTTTTATACCTAAAAAATGGTCACGCTTAAGTGATGGTAGGGTAAAAATTTCTTTGGAGTTTGAACCTTCTGGTTCCTGTTTTGTTGTTTTTGCTCCTGATTCAAAGCTTGTTTCAAAAGAAAGAAAATATATAAATAAGCAAGATGTCATTCTTGATGGTCCATGGGATGTTTCATTTAGAGAGCCTCGTAGAGGTGCGCCTAAAGCGATAAAACTACTACAATTATGTGATTTATCTAAGCATGAAGAATCTGGAGTTAAATATTTTTCAGGCACATCTGTCTATAAGGCAAAGTTTGTAGTCCCCGAAGGAGATTGGCAAAAGGTAGTTATTGATTTAGGTAAGGTTGGTGAATTAGCTAGAGTAAAGGTAAATGGTATTCAAGCGCCTCATCTGGTATGGATTGCTCCGTATCGAGTTGATATAACAAAATGTCTCATGGGAGCAAAAGAAGCAGATCTAGAGATTGAAGTTGTAAATACTTGGGTTAATAGAATTATCGGAGATGTTTTAGAAGACTTACCAATGGATTGGAAGTGGAAGGGGAGAAGAATTGTGGAGATTCCTAAATTTGTAAAAGATGGTCAAAAATCTCCTAATGGTAGGCATACATTTTATACTTTTAGATTCTATTATAAATCAAATGCGAACATGATACCGCCTTCTGGTCTTATGGGGCCAGTTAAAGTAACGTTCCTTAAATAGAAAGGCAGCGAATATGTCTATAACACGAAGAAGTTTTATTAATGCAGCAGCATCATTTGGTGCGTTTAATATTATTCCAGCGAAGGTTATATTTGGCTCTCAGACGCCTTCAAATCAGCTCACGCGAGCACTTATTGGCTATGGTGTTATAGCTAAGTCTGATAATCATCTTTATGACAAAAAGTCGCGTCTAGTGGGGCTTTGCGATCCGGATAAATTGCGCGTTGATAATGGCTTAGCAGACGCAGAATCTGCTGGTTGGGGTAAAATTAAGGCCTATAAAAATTTTATAGAATTAATCCAAGACCCAGGAGTTGATATCGTTCATATTTGTACGCCACCACACTGGCATGGGTGCATGAGTGTTATGGCTGCTCGCGAAGGTAAGGATATCTGGTGCGAAAAGCCCATGACAAGGACGGTCGGCGAAGGTAAGCGGGTTATGGAATACATCAAGGCTAAAAAACGAATGTTTAGCCTTAATACATGGTTTAGATATAAAGACCCATTTTATGGTTTTGGTAAGGAAGTTAAATATGTCCGCAAAGTCGTAGAGAATGGTGTTCTTGGTGACGGGCCTGTTAGATGTGTCTTTGGTGCTGGTCAAGGATTTGCATGGAAATTCCATCATTCTGGCCGTGTTAATTTGCCAGTTCAAAAATGCCCTGAGACATTTGATTGGGACATGTGGCTGGGCCCTGCGCCTTGGAGGCCATATTCGAAGCACCGTTCTCACGGAACTTTTCGTGGGTATTGGGATTATGACGGTGGTGGAATAGGCGATATGTCGCAGCATTATCTCGATCCATTGCAGTATTTGCTTTGTAAGGACGAAACTAGTCCTGTGCGAGTGGATTATCAAGGCCCCAAACAGCACCCTGAGGTTGTTGGCAGATTTGATCGCATAACATTTAAGTATGCCGATGGAACTATAATAATCCTCGATGGCAATGAATCGCTTAAAAACGAACCTTTTATTACTGGTTCAAATGGCACAACGATTTGGCCTGTCAAAAACAAAAAAGGCGTTGTTGGGCTTTGGACAAATCCGGGCGAAAATTCTGATAAAATGTTTGGCATGGTAGATGTTAATGGCAAGAGATTAGATTCAATGAAAATAGTTAATGACTTGCCTGATCCAGCCGCGCAGCAAACAGATTTTATTGATTCTGTTAAGAATCGCAAGCGCTTTTGCATTAACGAAGAGACGGGCTTCAGGAGTTGTACGCTAGCTAATCTTGCCATTTCTAGTGAGAGGCTTGGTCGTGGATTTGATTTTGATCCTGTAAAGCTTACTGCGAAAAATGACCCAGCTGCAGATAGATTTCTTTATCAATCAATGAGACAGCCATGGCTTGATGAATTTTTAAAAGACTAAAGGATATTATTTATGAAACTACTGACATTTATAATTTCTATTACACTCTGTGCTATCCAGCTTTCAGCGGCGCCTAAAACTGATTACGAAAAGATGGCTCAAGCTAAGCCTGAAGAGAAGGGTGCTGCACTTCTTGGAACGAAATGGCACGCGAAAAATGCTCAACTTGTTGCGGATACTACAACAGATGAATGTCTAGAAATTTGGCTTTCATCTAAGGAAAAGTGCGATGAATTGCTTTCAAAAGTTCAAACAGGTTATCAAACAAAACCTATTGATGCAATTTTAATTGCAGCTGTTACACAATATGTGATGAGATCTAATGTAGCTAAACGAGAACTTTGGGTAAAGTCGATAATTTCAAGATTGAATATGACTATGGATTCTATGATTGCCCATTTTTATCTAGATCAACTTAGATGGTGTGCTAGTCAAGAGCATATTCCAGAAATTAAATCGTCAGTTTCTCGCATAAAAGATGTTGAGCTTAAAAAATTCTTGGATTTGCTTATTAGAGAAATTAAACGCGATTGTCCAGGCTTGAAATAAAATGTCAACTTTAAACGAAACACCCTCGTCAAATAGGATTCATATTGCTTTTTTGGGTCTAAGGAATGCTGGCAAATCTACGCTCGTAAACAAATTTTGTGAGCAAGAAGTTGCGATAGTTTCCGATATTCCAGGAACTACGACAGACCCAGTGTCAAAGGCAATAGAAATACCTTTTCTTGGTCCTTGTGTAGTTATAGATACAGCAGGGTTAGATGACGATGAAGGTGAGTTGGGTGCGCTTAGAGTTAAGCGGTCGCTTGATGTTTTATCAAAGACTGATATTGTCGTATGGGTAGGAGAAGGTCTAGAGAATTGGCGCGGTCGTATTGCCGTGCCCATAATTGAGTATAAACGCGATGATTCGGTTGAAGAATTAAGAAAGCGCATTTCGGCAGTGAGAATAGAGCGCGAGATTGGGCTACTAGAAGGTCTTGCTTTTAGCGGTGATAAGGTTGTTCTTGTTTGCCCTATTGACTCATCTGCTCCAAAGGGTCGATTAATTTTGCCGCAAGTTCAAGTATTGCGAGAATGCCTTGATAATCATATAATTGCCATGGTTTGCCAACCAGAAGAATTATCAAGGATAGTTTGTGATGCTACTTTAGTTATTACAGATGCACAGGCATATAGTAAGGTTCGTAAAGTTCTTGAAGAAGTTAACTCAAATATTAGAGTAATATCTTTTTCTGAATTATTTGCGCGTCAAAAAGGTGATTTAGACGAATATCGCAAGGGGCTTGAGGCGATATTTAATTTAAAGGAAGGCGACAAGGTTTTAGTTGCTGAAGGGTGTACTCATCATCGTCAATGTGATGATATAGGTTCAGTTAAAATTCCAAGAGCATTAGAGAAGCTAAGCGGAGTGAAGCTTCAATTTGTATTTGCTAGTGGCGCAGATTTTCCGATAGATAAAGATGCGTTTAAGTTGGCTGTTCATTGCGGAGGGTGTATGCTAACGGCTCGAACGGTTAAAAGTCGCATCGCAAAAGCAAAGGAAGCAAGCGTGCCAATAGTTAATTATGGCATGGTGCTATCTACTGCCGCTACAACAGCTTAATCAAACATAAATTTGATGAAGTAAAAGAGCGCTTTGACGAAAAACCGGTGCGTCAAAATCGGGTCTCTTCCGCCTTTTCCTCCGCCGCTGTGAAGGCTTACGAATCATCCCCACCACCTCCGCTTGGAGATGTTTATGCGACTTATTTCTGTAGTATACTTAGAAGAGAGATTTTTCCGCATACAATTCTCATTATTCTGATAAATTGTTGTTTTTGAGAGGTATGTTTGATTTTCTTCAAGTTTCTCCGAATCTCCTAAACTCCAAATCTCCCAGTTAGCGTAAGCAATATTAGTATGAGATTTTTCCGCAGATAATTCTCATTTTTAGCATAGGGATATTTTTAGACAGGATTAACAGGATTAACAAGATTTATGCTGCGATAAGAATCCTGCCAATCCTGTCAAAACCAGTTGTGACAGAACTTATTGGTTTTAAGTTCATTCCAAGTGCTGAGAGTATGTTGCGAATGTCTTCAAAGGAGCTTTGCGCGAGATTTGCCGCGCTTCTCCATCAGTTTGACGCTTTTCTTGAAGCGGGTAGTCGCCTTGACTATTCATGCCGATATCGTCGAAGAAATCTTCGGCTTCGGCTTTCAGATTCTCATCCATACGGATTGTTATGGTAGTTTTGTAAAATGAGAATATTGTGCGGAAAATTCTTGTCGCGTTGTACCATTTTTATGCTCTTTTCAATTGACTTTTGTCATAGTTTTTTGATATACTTACGGGAAGTAACAGATAACTAGATTTCGAGAGAGGAATTGATCATGGGTACAGGTCGTACATTACGTAAAGAATCTCACGTTCGTCCGTGCAAGACGCCGGCTGGTAAAGCTCGTAAGTCAAAGGCACAGCGCGCCCGTCTCGTTAAGTTCGGCATGAGCGCTGATGACGTTCAGTCTATGGGTGACGAAGAAGTTCGCGTGCTCGTTCAGCGCCCGACTGTCGTCAAGAAGCTCGTCGCAAAGAAGACGAAGTAATGTTTTTTGCAGGCTGTTCGGTTTCCGAGCGGTACGTTAATCCCCTCTTCGAGGTGTTCGATGGAGGGGATTTAGTATTATCTTCGTATAAAGATATCGAGAAAGATTTAACTCTTATCCGAGTTTATTTTGAGGATAAAAGTTCTGAGTATTTAGCCGTAGAAGCTCTTAAATCAGCTCTTCAAGTTCTCAATCTTGATATCCAGGTCATTACTGGTGAAATACCTGATGATGATTGGAAATTTGCTTATAGACGTCATTTTAAAATTGAAAAAATAGGTTCGCGCCTAGTTACTGTCCCTGAGTGGGAACTTGATAATTATGTTGTTGAAGAAGGGCGCGTAGGCGTCGTATTAGACCCTGGCTTGGCTTTTGGTACTGGTAAGCACGAGACGACGCGAACGTGCTTAGAATACATTGAAGAGTTGTCTTCTCTATTAGGTCCCCAAGCTACAATGATAGATATGGGCTCTGGCTCTGGGATACTTTCAATAGCTGCCGCTAAACTTGGTTATAGTAATGTTTGCGGATTTGATATTGATCCAGAAGCAGTTCAGGCCTCAAAAGAAAACGCTGAGCGAAATTCTGTCGCAGTTGAGTATACTCGTTATGCGCTTGGTAAGCCAAATATAAAAGCTCCTAATGAGAGATACGATTTAGTAGTTGCCAATATTCTCGGGCCATTACTTATCAGGTTTGCCGCAGAGATAGATCTTTATGTAAAATCACATTTAGTTATTTCTGGTATTCTTACAGAAGTTTACGAAGAGGTACTTGCCGCGTTTACTTCTTTAGGTTATAAAGAGGTTTCTCGCAAAACATCTGGCGAGTGGTCCACAGGGCTTTTAACGAGGTAACAGTGAGCGATTTTTTGCTTTCGCTTCAAAATGTTAAACTCGCTTTTGGCGGGCCAAATATTCTTGATGATGTTTCGTTAGTCCTTACGCGAGGAATGCGTGCTGCTATTACTGGGCGCAATGGTGAAGGTAAGTCGACGCTTATGAAGGTTATAGCAGGCCTAATTGAGCCAGATTCTGGCACTAGAGTAGCAGCGCCTGGTTTGAAGGTTGAGTATGTTGCTCAAGAAGTTCAAAATGAACTCTCAAATGGTCGAGCTAGATCTGGTGGTGAAATTCATAAGGAAAAACTTGAAAAGGCGCTTCTTTCTCGCCCGGATTTGTTGCTTTTAGATGAACCTACGAACCATCTTGATATTGAAGCTATAGATTGGCTTGAGGCCATGATTCGTCGGCAGCGTGATACAGCAGTTCTTATAGTTACGCATGATAGACGCTTTTTGAAGCATGTAGCAGAGTCGATACTAGATTTAGACAGGGGCGAATTGTCTGGATGGCAATGTGATTATAATACCTTTTTAAAGCGCAAAGCCGAACTTATTCATGATGAAGAAATTTATTGGAGTAAGAAGGCTAAAGAACTAGCAAAAGAAGAAGCTTGGATACGCCGCGGCGTTAAAGCTCGCACGACGCGTAATGAAGGTAGAGTGGCTAGATTGTTGGAGCTTAGAAAAGAATTTTCTCAAAGGCGCGCTCGTCAGGGCGTTTCGTCTATGAAGCTCGATACCGAGGCGCCAGGAGGGGAAAAGGTTCTGAAAATTCGCGATATTTCATTTGGTTATCAAGATACCGATAGAGTGCTATTTGAATCTTTTACTCATGATGTTTTGCGAGGCGAAAGAATTGGTATATTAGGGGCTAATGGTGCTGGTAAAACATCTCTTCTAAATGTTTTAACTGGTAGAGTAAAGCCTACTAAAGGTACGGTTGAGTTTGGCACGAACATTAAGATGGCCTTCCTTGATCAATTTCGCGGCGAATTAAACGGAGAGCTTTCTGTTGTCGAAAATATAGCTACCGATAGAGATGAGGTTGTAGTCGGAGGCGTTCGCAAACATGTTTATTCGTATCTTTCTGATTTTCTTTTTTCTCCCGAGCGGTGCCGAACGCCAGTAAAGGCTCTTTCTGGCGGAGAGAGAGCTAGGTTAATGCTAGCAAGGCTATTTCTTGAGCCAGCAAATTTGCTCGTTATGGACGAGCCTACAAACGATTTAGATATTGAGACGCTTGAACTTTTAGAAGAACAACTTTTAGAGTATAAAGGGACTCTCCTTTTAGTAAGCCATGATAGAGAATTCCTAAATCATGTAGTAACATCAACGATGGTGCTTGAAGGCGATAAGAATGTCAGACTTTATCCTGGTGGCTATGAAGATTATGAAAAGCAGCGCAAGGCTAATGTTGCCGCGGAGAAGGAGCAACAAAAGTCATCAAAAAACGATGCAGTTGTTTCTAATAAACCTAAGCGACTTGGTTACATGGAAAAGCGTGAACTTGAAAGTATTACTAAACGCATTGATGAGCTTGAGAAGAAAATTGCTTCAATTCTAAACTCCTCTGGTAGCGTTGGTTCGTCAGAGTATGCGTTGATTCCCTCTATGCAAGAAGAACTAGATAAGCTTATGGAGCGCTGGGCAGAATTAGAAGAACGAGCCGAAGCTTAATAGGCTATGATTTTATTAAGTATTATATCGTGTTCGTCAGTGTCAAAATCTTCAAGTACTTGAAATTTGCACGCAACACCGATTTTTAAAGAACTCTGACTAGAGTTACAAAGTAGCCTATCATACCAGCCGCCGCCATAACCAATGCGCTTGCCTTCATTTGTAAATGCTAAGCCAGGAACAACCCAAAATGTCACTTCTGCGGGATTTATTGTGTTTTGTTGTGCTGGTTCTAAAATGTGCATGGGACCAAATACTAAGTCTGTTTCGTTAAGGCTTTTAAGCACCGCTAGATCGTAAGTGTTCCCATTCCACTTCGGAGAGACTACTTTGATTTTTTTTTCTAAAAGAAACTCAATGAAACTTAAAATATTAATTTCTTTAGAGGAAGGCAAGTAAACTGCTACGACGCAGTTTTCGTTTTTAAGTAAGTGTTTAGTAATTTCTTCCTCTAATGATGTTGAAATCAACTTAGAAATAATCGAGAGTTCTTCTTTCTTAAGAGCATTTCTTTTTTCTTTCATAATTTGACGCAAGTCGTCCTTTGAAAGGGCGAACTTGCCGTCATTTTTTGAAAGTGCCATCTTATTACTGAATTTCGTTTAAACCAACCTTAAGCTCAATAGTTTGGCCTCCGAAGACAAAGGAGCCTTCAACAGGGGTATGGATTGAGCCAGTGGCTTTATTATTCTTAAATTCTAAATCTACCTTTATCCACCCAGTAGGGTGAGGATGAGTAGCTTTAATGTATTTTAAATCTCCTGGGCAAGGCTTAATAATAACCTTTTTAAAGAATGGTGCATCAGAGGCTATGCCAGCTAGCCCTGTTTGCATAAACCAAATTGGGTGAGCCCCCCAAGCGTGACAGTCGCTACGGGACTCGTTTTGTCCATTTTTGCCGCCATCTGGCGCTTCTTGAGTAGTAGTGAGTCCTTTTTTAACGTAGCTACGCCAAAGATCAAGGCGCTTTAAAAACAGATCGCCGCGCCCAAACTTAAAGTATGTCTCAAAGAGATAATAAGAGAAATATACAGTGCAGCGTTTTAATGTTTTGTCCTCTATAAGATTTTTCCAAGCAAGTTGTGCCTTGTCTTTTGGTAAAACATCACCAATAAGAGCTAAGCATTGTGCGTGTTCAGAGAAATTAAGCTTATCTGGAGTATCTGAGATCATTTGCCTTTTGTCGCACCAGAATTTATTGATAATAATTGGCTTAATCTTCTCAATCTTTTCTTCCCAATGTTTTGCTTGTAATTCATTGCCTAGGGCACGTTCGGTCTTTGCGACACTTTGCATTGCAAGAACCCAAAGTAGATTATGCACGGCATTTACACCATCACCATGCCTTCCTCCAGGTACAGTTCCATCGCCATTCCAGCCTTGAACCCAGTCTGTAAATAGCCAACCTGGTAAATTCTCTAGTAAGCCTTCTTTGTTTTCGTAAATTTCAAAGCCCGAGATACTTCTACGCATACCAGGGACGCGAGCTTTTAGCCATTCAATGTCGTTGTGATTCATTACATAATCACCATACATTAGTAAATAGCAAAGCGTGTAAGTAGCGCCTTCTTGTGTGCCGCGAGTCGGCCAGTTGAAGGGACATTGACCATCGTCTCGTGACGAAAGATCATATAATTCAATAGCACGTTTAATAATGCGGTCATCGCGGGAAACGGCAGAAAGTACATTGAGCTGCACGCGCGTATCACCTGGATACATTTGCTGCTCATAGAAGGGGCAGTCAAAGAGCATTTCGTGACAGCACATCTGCATTGTGCGCATTGATATTTCGCGGATTGGAGATAGAGTCTTGTCGTCAGATTCAAATGTACTTTCAAGTTCTACAGGATAACGAGTTTCAACAAGTTCTATCTGTTCTACTGTTAGAGGCTCATCCTTTGTTTCTATATCAATTCGTATCCATTTGCCGCAACGGAACCACGGCACAGAGAATTTTGCATTAGTCCTACCATCAGAGATAAATGTGTCTCCATATCCTGGTAAATAGCGGCCTACGATTATGTTTCTAGAGCCAGGTTCAGAACCTTTTTTGTTGTCAGTTGCACGATGCGCAGATTCGTGCCAATTAATCGAAAATTTCGCTTCTTTACCTCCAGAAAGAACGACCTCGGGATATGCACAGTAATATCTACCAAGATCCCACGCAATTTGCATTTTTGTATTGGCAGGTATGATGACTTTTTTCGAGAAATCTATTGTTTTTGTAGCTTCCTCTTTTGTAAAGACGTGTCTAGCGCGCCATTTTGTGTTAGTTGCAATCGCTACGACCTTACCTGGTAAGACGGCTTTCGCTAGTTGGTCAGGCAGTTGAGAGGGGAACAACATCCAACCATGATAACGAAGGCCATAAATGTGAGGTCCTTCACGGCCAACAAAGCCGCGCACTTTTATTGGCGTAACATACTTATCAGGCGTTGCATCTTGTATGCCGCAGCCTTTTATTGTCCATTGAGCTCCCGTGCCCCACGCCCCGCCATCAGGATTGGTAGCGGTTATTCCTTTAAGAGTGCCGACTTTCCAGTTTTGTGATGTTCCAGTAGAAAGCTTGCGGTCATACGCGCCATTAGCTTTTAGCGCAAAGCCGCCTCGCCAAGAAAGTTGAGCTAACGGGCCTTTTTCTCTAAGTTTCCAGACTGTTGCTTCCATCACATGTTTGCCAGGCTCGAGATTAATAATATAAGTATTATATTGCCAATTCTCTACTGTTGAACGGTTAGGGCCGCGAGCTATGAATTTGCCATCAATTGATAAGTAAAATCTTTCGTCAGCAGATACGTCTATAACGAGAGTGCCATCGGTCTTTTCAACAGAAAATTCGTTACGAAATTTTACGAAAACGGGCTCTGAGAGGGGGTCGCCATTTGGAGAAATGGCAATTTCGTCTTTGATATTTTGTGATATGCCGCTACTATTAGGTGCCCAAAGCCAGCACGCAGCGTCTATCGGTTGAATGCGCAAAATATTAGTGTTACCGCGCGTTACTCTAGCGTCGCGAAATACGCGTTGAACCATTGTGTTTTTCAATGAGTTCATTGCTGCAGTTTTAAGTTCTACAGCTCTTTTTTCATCAAGCCAATCAGGGCGATATGAGCATTTTGTTACATCAACGCCAAAAAGCTTTGCTGTCCATACTAGACCTTGGAGATATTCTCCGACGCGGTTAAAATGAAAGTCGGGTTTTGTGAAAAGTGTATTACGGTCGGGGCAGAATTCTGCCGCAGTTCCTACAGGGATAACTTCAAGGTTGTACATCGAGGCGAATTCAGCGTAGGCGTCATGAAGCCTAGCATACATTTCAACTTGGTCAAAACCAAATTTTTTAAGCCGCTTGTACCAAGGAGGGTAACTCCAAGTTTCTTGAAGGACAATTTTTGCGTCAGGGGCGAATTGTTTTATAGTTTTTACAATGTTATCGCCAAATGGATGATATGAGGCTTTGTCACAACTATGATGGCTTGCTTGTTGGATAGTAATAATATCCCATTTGTCAGCAGAGAGCATTTCGGGAATGTTAGCATAAAATTCTTTTTTGTTATTTTTATTATAGCGCTCAACTAATACCGAGGCAAAAGGCACGTTGGTTGGATTTTTTAAAGACGCATAACTCCATCTAATAAGATAAGGGTTAAAAGAGTCGTCATTTGCTTTTTCGATATTTGCCCAATGCTTTTCGAGAGAGCAGCCTCCAATGTACATTGACGCTAAATCAAGCTTTAACCCCATAGACTGGGCAATTTGAGGCATTTGCTTTAAGTTGCAAATCGAAAAGCTATTGCCTATCATAAGGATCTTAAGCTCTTGTGGCGGTTTTGTTTTAGTCTCTGCACCATTTAAGAAAAGTGCTACAAATGCAAAAAGGATAGATATAGTTTTTTTCATAATGTTTAGTATTATACCAAAATTTCTTATTTTTGCGATGATGCCGCGTTTCGAATGTGTTTTAGGGTGGTTTTTATTTCTGAGGAGTGAGGTAATATCTCCTGTGCCTTCATGGCAAGTGTCTCTGCCTCAGGATATTGACCTAAACGCAATAAAGTAATAGCTAGGTTATTTAAAACTGCTGGCTCATTAGGGGCTTTTACTAAACATTTTCTAAGATGCTTTTCCGCTCGCGCATACTGTTTATCAATAAAAAATCCCATTCCCATAGCAAAGTTTGCTTTGACATTATCGGGATCATCATTTAGAATTCGCCACGCATATACTCTGGCTAATTTAAAATCAGCGCGTTCAAGACTTAGCTTAAGTCCTTCTTGAGGGGTTAGGCGTAAGCCTTCTTGTTTGCCAATCCAATCCATTTTTTCTTGGATCTTACGCCACTCGGGGTTTGCTGTGTCTAGTTTGTCAGCTAAATTAGTTTCTAATTCAGAAATCTCAGTTCGTTGTTCTCTGCCAGCCTCTGTTGAACGCATTCTACACATTCTAGATAAACGCCATTGACCAAATATAAAAAGGCGATTTAGGGAATCGTATCCATAACGAAATGCTTCCTCGTTCTTACAAACATCTAAAATGCGTTCGGCAAGTTTCCTAGATTTCCGAGCTGCATCCTCTGCCTCTTTAGGTGAAATTCCACCAGGGCGCAGTGTTAAGCCTGCAGTTTTTGGCATTGAGGTATAACGCCAAAGTTCCATCCCAACCTGAATAGCTATGTTTGACACACAAGGATTCTTTTCTTTTACCCATGTACGCAACGTCTCGGCTGTTCCGATTTCTAGAAGGGTGCGTGTTACTTCATTAGTTTCACCACGTAGCCTAATAAGAACCTCATAAGGGCTGTTTTTAGACATCATAGAAAGAGCTTTTAATCGCCTGCCTTCCATTTTAGCGGCAAGTTCAACGCCGATATCATAAGAGCCATCAGTAAAAATCAAATTGCATCCGCTGCATTCAGCTGCAGTTTGTCGAGCAATGGCATTTACTATAGATGACATTTCGCGTATTGTTCCATCAAACTTGTAAATAAAGACTAGAGTTATTGCGACAAAAGGGACAAAGAATGCAAAAAAGCGGATATTCTTTATTAGTGTATGATAAGAGGCTATAATTCGCTTTAGAAGGCGATTCCTGGCAAGAATTGCTTCAGGGTATTTGTCTTCAAGGATTTTAATATGATCTCGGAAATATACATCTATTGCAAAAATATGTAGAGTAGACAACACTATAAGTGATGTTGCGCCAATTGCTAAAGAAAGTAGATATTGTGATTGATTTGCCGTGTCAATCCATCGCCAGAAATGAGCTCCTTTAAAGGATGTTGACTGAATAAAAGATAGAATGCCCACTAGAGTTATGAAAACTGTGTAACGAATAGGCAGCAATTCATTTCTGTTACAAAGTTTGCCTTTGCGAACTAGAATTATTACTAGTGGTGCAATAACAAATACGCATAAAACAAAACCAAATGGCCAAAGTGCATCACGAATACTTAACAAATAAAAGAAAAGATACTTAATGATTACAACAAATAGATTAATTTGAGTTTCAGCGCCGCCATTGTTCGAGCGGTAAAATGCGATGTTAATAGCTAGCGTTGCTACCCATGAGAGAAGAAAACACAAAACCATTCGCCGTAGGGCTACTGTGATAACGATAGCGTTGGCATAGAGTGGACGGTTGTCAAAAGGATTCGCTCCTAAATTTTTAAATCGTAGTAGAAAGACGAATAGAAGCGGCATCAAGAAGCCAATTGGCGTTTCTGCCGCCAGGATGCCAGAGGAGATACCCATTGCCAAGAGGCAATTGTAATTGAAATTGGCAGATAATGTGTGTATTAGAAGTAATAGCGTTGCCCATGTTAGTAATAACAGAAACATTTCGGGAGAAAAAACTCGCCCTAAAAGCCATACTGGTTCAGAAAAGATGAAAGCTATTGTGCTTACGAAAGAAATGACTATAACTATTATCTGGAGATATATTGAATCTGCTGTTTTTTTATTTAGGGTAATAAAAGTAAAAAAGAAACGAAAAGTTAGTATCGCTAAAATTCCTAATGAAATTGCTCCAAATACTTTTAAAGCTTCTACACATGAGGCTAAACTACTAGTTTCAATAAAAAATGAAAGTAAATTATGCCACAGAAGTGGAAATTTATGTATAGGAGGGCGAAGTTTGGCAGCTACTGATAAATCCTGCCATAGTTCAGGGGGAAACTCAAGATTGTTTTTTGAAAGCCATGAAAATGTAGCAATCAGAGCGCCTAGCCCTAATTGTAAGATTAGTGTTACTACACGTTTAAGCATTTAAGCTGCCTTCTTGTTATTACGCCGTCTAAGCGCAAAGAGCGCTCCGCCAAGAAGTACTAAAATAGAACTGTTTGGCTCAGGTACAACATAGTAAGAAGATGGAGCCCAGTATGTGGAATCAACTGGCGCAAGGTTATCCCAATTTGTTATGTGGTTGTCGGCAACAAGATCTCTGTAACTGACACTTTCAGATTCCATCATGCCAGTCCAACGACCATCTGTCCAGTTGCCAAGTTCAATAACAAAACTGTAAGAAGCAGAGTTTTCAGCAAGTCCTGCTAGGCTTCCGTAATATTCTGCTGGGAGTATGACGCCAGAGGCAGGGTTGGATTCTTGGAAAAATTCGTTGTTTTCGTCTAACCCCCAAAGAGGCAAATAACCATACTCGCCACTTTGATTTTCATATCTGACGCGCGCTTTCTCTACTCCAAGTTCAGTAGCGTAGAAAACATTACCATCTTTGTCTTTGCCACTAATACTTTCAATATCTGATATCATCCACCACAGCAGTTCTCCGCCTTCATCGGCAAAGGCGTTAAGTGAAGAAATTACTATTGCAGATAATAGCAAAATTTTTTTCATTATTTTCTTCATGCTATTCTTCAATCTCCGGAACAGGTAAAGAAATTTCAAATGCCTCGCCGCGTCTCATATACCAAAAACCAGTGCCAGCAGGTACTGTTGTGTCGTCTTTCCAAACGCCTCTTACAAATCTTCCCCAAGAGCGGCCATTCCATGTAAGATTAAGAGGAACATCTTTTTCGTTAGGTATGCGAATAACATCGCCCTTATTGCCTGCAATTGGATTGTCTTGCCAGTTGTAGTCATTTACTTTTACTGCCTGCATATTGGGATTAGGCACTAGTGTGCAAACCATTGATTCTTCATCAGTAGTGCCTAAAATTGTTAGCGACACGGGATTCGTCGAATATTGACCAATAAGGAAAAACGGCTTTGCTAAAGGATCTTTGCGCTCAACCCATACAGCCATATTGCGCTCAAGGCGATGCTCTACAGCAGGAACTGCCTGTTGTATAGCATCGCGAGTTACAGTTATTGCAGAGTCCCACTTTTTGCCATGTTTATCCCAATTCCATTTTTGATAAATATGACCTTTGTTGGCAACTTGTACAGAATCTTCATGATCTAAATGTTTAGTATGCAAATATTTTGATACGGTGATTGGTTGCGATGCGGTAGCAGGATCGTCACCCAATTGCACCCACGGTACGGCAGTAAGCGTATTTGTAAGCGAGCTTGGTATCTCGAGGACGCCAACGATGTTTGTCGAAGGGATTTCGTTGGTGATTGCATACTCTCCATCAGGAATAATTAATGTTGAAATTCTATAGAAGCCGCTAGCACCTACGGATTTTCCTTCTTCATCTAAAAGTGGAATAGAGAACGAGGGTGTTTTAACTGCCTGGCCAATGCGCTGCCAACCAGTAGAGTCATATTTGCGGATATCATACCATACGTCATAGCCTGTACTTAATGGAGGGGTCTTTTCGCTATCTTGAAGGGAGATATTAACACTTAAGCCATCCGAGCCTTCGTCTGCCATGCTCATTAATAATTGATTTTTATCAGTGCCTGTTACGATATTTTCCCATTTACGTAGACCATTTGCTTCGTAAGAATCTAGATTTTGGTTTATTTCCTCTTTGACAAAACCTTCTGCACGGTTGTATCCTAAGGCTGTTAATAAAGAATCTACAACATTGATTGGCAAGCGACTTAAATCCGCGCGTTGGGTAGCCTTGAATTCGGCCTCAGGGAAGCGAAAGTTCGCTTCATGAACAGCATTTGTTGTAATTCGACCTGATTTTTGGGTTGTTGTAATGTGAAGTAATTTAATTAGCCCATATGGCTCGGCGTCCCACTTAAAAACGTCTTCATTGCCAAAACTATTTATTGAACTATTGACATCAAGGGGCGCTATATCTGATTGTTCGTGTGTGTCAAAAAGTGATACAAAAGGATTTAATGCTCTAATATTGCCACTTTCATCTTGAATAGCAGGGGCGGCAAGTACCTGCACGCGGTAATTAGTATTTGTGTATTGCTCAAATTTCCAATCGCCAGTTGAATATGAGATATCTCCAATATCGTAAGAACCATCTTCTTTTAAAGTGACTTCTCGAATTTCTGATGCTGCATTTTCTACAGGGGTAAGCGTAAGATCGGTAGCTAGTTGACCATCTGCGGTGGCGGCATCCCAAACCTTGATAGCAACCATATAGGGATGTTCTGTGCAATAGTTGCCGATGACAACGCAGTTTGACGCTACCCATTCTGGTTTTGGTAATTCGTGATAAGAGCCACCTTGAAGAGAAAATGCATTTTTATAAGTAGAATCTCTAGCGCCTGTTACGGTGCCGGTCTTATTAGTAGAGCTGTCAGTTATTGTGACTCTAGCTGTGTCATTGCTAATGTGGAAGTCGCACTTGAGATTGAAACCTTTTAAATCTAAAAAAAGCTCAATATTTTCTGGTACAACTGCTGGTTGTGTCATCTTGTAGTCTTCATTAAGCTCCATATAAATAGGAGTTTCGCCGCTTTCTATAAGTTGGGCAACTTTTAAACCGTCCTTTGGAAGCTCATGAACAACATGCTTTGACCAGACAAGCGCATTGCCATCGATTTTACCGCGGTATTCATTGTCGCCATTCCAAAAGAACTGGCGAGCTTCTTCTTGGTCTCCGTCAAAATATTCCCACAAGCCGCCGAAACGCGTTTGTTGAGGTTCCTCCGAATTATCAGCTGGATATCGCACGCCGACCCAACCAGTAAAGCGTTGACCATCGTAAGTAAAGCCTTCAGGGTTGCTCTCATGGTAATTGACAAGTTTCAAGCGGTTAGCATAAGCGTTTTCTAGTAAATATGTTGATACGTCATCTGGAATTTTAGAATTGTTGCTAGCTCTACTAAAATTATTGGAAATTACAGCCGTTCCAGTAATGTGTAGGACTGGCCCAGAATTGCCGAGATAAATGCCGCCACCGTTAAAGCCTGCGCCGCAAGTGTTGTTTGTAATGTAACCACCAGAAATATAGATATCGCCTCTTGAACTAATGCCGTAGTGGTCGGTATTATCAACACGAGTTCCGTCAGTATGAATCGCGCCGCCCGCACCCTTGGCCACGCACCCAGCTATCGTGCCACCGGTCATAATTACAGTGCCGAAATCGCAACATATCGCGCCGCCTTTACCAGGAGAGGAGTTGTTGGTGCAATTGAGAATTGCAGCGCCGGAATTGATTCTTAATACTCCGCCTTCTTTAATATGAATAACAGCGTTTTCATTTCTGGTGCTTGAAGCTAATGTTGCTTCTTTGATTGTTGCGCCATCATTTAGTACCATGCGCGCAATGTTCGTTGTTGAGCCGCTAATCGTTCGTGGCATAAGTAAAAACACGTCTTCAATTTGGCTCATTTGCTGGCAATCATACGTAACATTAGTCATAGTTAATGTTCCGCCAGGGTGAATCTTTACACCATATGTGTAGCCGCGATTAGTTATTGTATATTTAGTTCCGTCTTTACTTTTGACAGTGATTTTTTTTCGAATTTCCACATCAGAGTTAACTCGAATATTTGCCTCGAGTTGGAGAATGTCGCCGTCTTTAGCGTAGTTTACTGCATAAGTAAATCGGTTTTTATTTGTTCCGCTTGACCAACTTTTAATTATCCATGTCTCTGCCAGAAGATCGTTAGCAATTGATAATACAGCGAAAAAGGCTAAATACTTTAAAATATTCATCTCTCGTCTCCTTCGCATGCTAAGGCTCTATAGTGAATTTTTTTGCCTTTTAGGTTTATACCATCAGCGGCAGAGTCCCAAGTGACGCGGTGGTCGCCAGAGCGATGTAAGTCGTGGCGATCTCCAAGGCGTTGAACTAGACTAACATTAGAATTCAAACGAAATGTTTTTAGTTGGATAGTGTTAGTTACGCCATTTTCTTCGTAACTTGCTAAAAATATTAATCTGTAATGAACGGCGTTTGTTTCTGCTACAGAGTAATCTATGTCTACAAGATTGTTCCACGGATATCGTTGTTGAGCTTTGTAAATTTGTGTTATTACTGGTTGGAAAATAGGTGTGATTACAATATTTGTTGTAACAGTAAATGAAAAAACATGTTTTTGGGCAGAGTTGGTAACTGTGTGATTATTGATTATCCAGCCGTTTAAATAGTGGGCACTTTCAGGAATGGCATGAACGGTAACAACAGAGTTAGAAATGTAGTTATCACCATATACGGTAATGCCAGAAACTTTGCCACCGGTGAAATTACCAAGACGAACCTCAAATATACCTGGAGGAAGTTCTGTATTTAAGTCTACTAGCGGCTCTATTGTCGCCGCTCCAATTGTGTTGTGCTGTACCCCATTTTCATCAGGCAAGCGACTTGAACCATCGAATGTTACAGTTACAAGCATATTGACACTAGGGGTCAGAACATGAGGACCCAAGGGTATTATTTCTTCACCTTTTTTATAACCCATTAGAGGAGTAGCATTCTCTGAAGGAGGATTAGCGAGAAATGCAGAATAATCAAAATAAGTGTCGACGGCAAGAGTGAAGGCGTAATGGTTTGTTTCAATAGAAGTCATTTCTGGAGCTAATCGCCAAGGTAAGGCTTCAGATTCTTTAAGTACTTTCGGATGGGAGAAATTAGAAGAATAATGAATGTCGTTTACTACATGATTGCCGCCTGCTGCGACAATGCCGTTTTCTGTGTAGCCAGCAAAGAGATTTTCGATTTTCACTGTGATGTTTGTCGCGTCAATGCGGTCCATACCAGCGGTAGCGTCAATAGCAGTGTTGGCTAGGTGGCAGAAGTGGGCATCAGTTGAGCCTTCGTAGCGTCCCAACGAAACGCTATTAACAAATTCTCCCGTATCGTAACCATTGTGGGCGAGGATAGAATTTGCGATATAAACGTTTCCTGCTCCACCAGCATTGCCGATAGCACCGCCAGCAGTTGTTCCGTGTTCTTTTGAAGTTGTTATGTTGCCAGTAAAGGTGGAGTTTAAGATATAAAGATTGCCGCCTTTGCAGTTGTTGATACCGCCGCCAATTTCGGTGGAGGCGTTATTTGCTACAATGCAATTGTTAAGACACATTAGTCCTTGGTTTTCCGCGGCACCTCCGCCATGAGCGGGACCTAAAGATTCGTTTTCTGTAAGCGAACAGCGATCCATAATAACCGTCCCGCTTTTATTATTTGAAGAAGAGGCGGAGTTTGCAAAATTAAGGATACCACCGCCATACCAATTGGCATTTCGAACAATATTGCAGTCAACAAGAACTGATGTAGCGCCTGGTTGATTTAAAAGCGCTGTTCCTGTGCGAGTAATATCAACTTCGTACATTACAAGGTGACCTTTGTTGTCAATTCCGCCAGTAGAGGTGCTGTCACCATCGACAATTTGTTTGCCCTCAAAACCACCCATTAAAGTTAGATTAGAAATAACAACATAAGCGTCAGCGGCGATGTTAAAAAGCTTGTAATTGCTGTATTCATCTTCGCTAGGCTCTATGATCATATCAAGAGTGTCGTTGTTGTTGCTGCTACCAAGTGTTACACGCCCAGATTCTGGCAAGAATGGCTTTTCTACTTGAATTATTTTCCTTTTGCCATTATCTGTGCCGTTAGCATGTAAATAGGCGTTGTTTTGAAGGGTGATTGTCTTTGTGACTATCACTTTAGATACAGTATCATCTTCTAACGCCTGGCATAACTCGTCGTATGTTGATACTCTTACAGTTCTGTCTATTGGATCAAGTTCCTGCGCAAAGGCAAGAATTAATGAGAAGAAGCAGGAGGCTAGAAATATAATGTTTTTCATAACTATACTCTTATTTGTTGCTTCTGATTACCTTGAAAAACCCGCTATTACCTTTTTTGCGTGTTACTAGTGTAATGTCTTCACTGTCTCCGAGAGTTTCGACGGCTGCGTCTGCAGAGTCTGAAGCAGAGACGCTTTGCCCAGAATTAACACGCATAAAGCCTTTTAGGTTTTCAACTGTTAAAAATGCATTCTCACCATCTATGCGAAGCGCTTTAATGCGTGGCTGTGCGCAATCGGCAGGCGCGGCAGAAGGAGATGCTGTAATTGAGGTGTCTTCCAAAGTTGTTGAGTTGTTGGTCGAAGAGCGTTTTAGCGCAAGGTTAGCAGTTGCTGCGCCATATGCGTTTATCACGGCAAGCTTGCCGTTTGTTGTGCCATAAGGACGAGTGGAGTTTTGAGATGCTATTCGCGTATCAAGAAGGTAGACAGCGTATTTGCCGCTCGAAAGTTCGTCAGCTTCTGATGCGGGAATTTGAAAAAGAACTAAAGGGCAACGGCCGTCTTTAGCGATAGGAGCGATAAGGATAATACGGTCATTTTTGTCGATACATTCACCATCGGCAGAAAAGCCTTCAAATACTCCGTCAGTGGACCAAACAAGCGCATAACATTCTCCGTCCAAAACTATTGAGCCGTCTGCGTAACAATCAGGACCGCGCGTATAGAAAGAAAGGCGAGCATCTTCAACACTATTTGCGAAAGCAAAAGCGAGGAAGTTTATACAAAACCAACTAAATAACGCGTTTTTAATCATAATTTTATAGTATATCATTTGGCATCAAAAAAGTCAATGTTCTCGTCGATTTGGGACAAAAAAACATATTTTTGCCATAATTTACTGCTTGACTTTTAATAGGGACAATTGATAACATTTAAACATCATCAGTTTAGGTTGTTGTAATATTAGGGTAATAATATGAAAAAAATTTCTTTTGCGATGGTCGCACTTTTGTTTGGTATTCGAGCTTTGTTTGCAGAAAGTGCTTATCCTGGCTATACGCTTTTGCAATGGGTAGAAGCTAATCGTAATCAGTATGTTGATACTGGGATAAAACCGCAATCGGGATTAACGATAACTGCTGATATGCGTCTTTTGGCTAACGATCAGCCAAGGATGGCAATATTCGGTGGTTCTAACAATGATTCCGCTAGTTCTACTACAGTTGGTGTGTCAAATCCTATTGGTATTTCTACTAGACTTTCAAGTGATAACAAAAAAGACGTTGACGATTGGTCTTTTATACGTCTTCATGGTCGAACGTATTCCTCAAATAACACGACTGCAAGAGGAACTATTTCTTGGGCTAAGCACCGTCATATTGGACAACGTGCAACTTGGAAGTTAGATAAGGGTATATTCTCGTTTAATGGATACAAGCCGGATTTTGATGCTTATACAGATAAAAAACTTTCTGCTACAAATAATATTTATGTCTGTGCGATGGGAGGGCCCAAAGGTGCTTCATCAAGTTTTTCTCCTGCAGCGATGATTCTTTATTCGTTTCAGATTAAAAACTCATCTACCGTTTTAGTAAATTTAATACCGGCAATTCGTGATTCCGACGGGGCTATAGGTCTATTGGATACTGTAAAAGTGAAATTTCATGAGAATCTTGGACCTAAGCCTTTTATAGCAGGCCCACGAGTAATTTCTACTTACCCAACTTTAGAGCGCGTTTATAGTGGCTTTCGATCCGAACTTACTGTTTCTGGTTATACCGGAGGGGAGGCTGTACAATCTGGGCTTCCTGTCTTAGTTAGAATATCGCCAGATAAAATACCTGGCTTTAGTTATAGCTCTTGTCTTGAAGGTGGTGCTGATGTTTTCTTTGCTACAGATAAAGAAGGGCAGAGTCGTCTAGCGTGTGATATTGATACGTGGAATACTTCTGGTGAGTCGCTTGCGTGGGTGAAGCTTCCAGAGGTAACAGGAACAGATACAAAGTTTTATATGTTTTGGGGAATAGGCGAAGAAGCTAAAAGACCATCTTCAACTGAGGTGTGGTCAGAATATATCGGTGTATGGCACATGAATGAGTGCGATCCAGTTATGGGTGTAAGGGATGAAACAGGGCATGGCTTTAATGCAACAAACTCAACGACTAATGTTTCAACTCCAACCGAATCTCCTTTTAGTACAGGACTTAATCTTTCGCACGGTCTCTATGCGCCTAACTATGAGGCAGTTTCAACTTCATCTACAAATACAGTGCCAGATGTTTTTTCGGTATCTTTCTGGTTTAAAAAACCTGATGGTGTAGGTGCTGGCGAATACCATGATATTTTGAGAAAGTATGCTACTGTTAATAGCAAGTATAGAATAGGATACTGCATTCAGGTCGTAAATGGTTCTACTGTTAATTTTACAGACTATGTTGCAAATGCGAAAAACGGTGGCGCCTCTGGGAAAAGCCCTGCAAATACTTCTGGTCCTGATTTTTCTCAGAATTGGTTGCATCATGTGTTTGTGACAACAGGCACAAATCATACTTCTTTTGTTAATGGTGTGCAAAAGGTTAAAAACGCTTGTGACTCTAAGACTGACGCGGCGGGTAAATACAATTCATCATTAAGGTTTGGATTAGCATCAACGTCGATTTCGATGGACGAAGTGAGAATTACTCGCGTTCCACGCAGTGCTTCATGGGTTAAGGCAGAGTATGAAACGATGACTAATCCTGATTTCGTTGTAGCGGCAAGTGCCGAATCGCTTCAGGCAGCAGTCCTTATTTCAGGTACGCCCTTAGAGTATGCTGAAGATGCAGTTCAGTATGGAACTGATGTTGATGTTTCTATTGGTGTTGCTAAAACATACTCAGCACCTACTATTCATGAAATAGCTCCTTCGTATAGAGCCGTGTGCGAAGGTTGGACGCTTGCTCATTATGATACAGATTTAGGTTTTGTTACTACTAGAACATCTAAAGAGCCTATTACAGGAGAGAATGCTACGACTTGTATATTATCCCCAACAGGATATGATTCGCTTACATGGCTTTGGCGAGAAGAGTATTTAATCGATGTTTTGCCTCAGACAGATGGGACTGGTTTAATTCATGGCGCTGGTTGGACTACAAAAAATGAAGAAGTTACTATTACGGCCGAACCGCTTGAGGGATATTATTTCTACAGTTGGGTTGGCGACACTGAAGGAAATGATATCTTTTCTCCTAGTATAACGTTGACGGCTGATTCAAGTAAAAAACTTCGTGCAATTTTCCGTCCTACAACAGATTTTGTTTTCGAGTGCAACGAATCTGGCACAGTTAACTTTTTTGATGAGTCAAATTGGGCAAATGGCAATGTTCCTAATTCAGATGGTTCCTCAGCAGTGATTCTGCGCCGTCCACCAGCGGGAGTAGATGTTGTTTTAACGGCAGATGCTCCTCTTAATATTGCTTTACTTGATGTTTGTTATGGAACAGGAGAAGGGTCAATTACACTTGATTTTGCTTGTGGGCTAGAAATGAATCGAGTTGTAGGAGATGTAATATTAAGAGATGGCGCAGTATTGTCTCATGCGCGTCATTCTGATACTGCAAACTCAAAAACTTATGCACTAAATCTTGAAGTTGGTGGTAATATGACTATTGAAGATGGTGCTTCGGTAGATGCCACAGCTAAGGGTTATTATTTTAAAAAAGGTCCCATGCCATGTGACGGTTCCAATTATCAAGGCGCTGGACACGGTGGAACTTCACAAGGCGGGTATAATACTGATACATATAGAGTTTCTGCAAATAAGTGTTATGGTTCTATTCGCCGTCCAGATCAACCAGGCGGTGGTGGCGGCACAACTAATGGCACAAAAAATTACGGTGGCGGCGTTATCCATTTGATAGTCAAGAATGGGACTCTTACAGTAAATGGGTCAATAGGTGCAAATGGTGGTAATACATCGCATTCTTCACCAGCTGGAGGAAGTGTATGGATTGAATGCGGCACACTTGCTGGTACTGGCTCAATTGATGCATACTCTGGCAGAGCAAGCACTTATTCACATGGCAGCGGCGGTCGTATAGCAATAAGGCAATATATAGCTAATGATATTTCCTCTTACACCGGTCTTATTCGAGCAGGGCGCAATCCTGTAATGAATGAAAGCTACAATACTTGCCATTCCGTAGGTTCGATATATATAGAGAACGCGAATGACGCCGAGGATAGAGGCGAACTTGTTGTTGCAGGCTACGGTTATCTTTCGGCGCTTTCTTCAATGGCATGTCGTCTTGATTCAACTATTGAAGATATTGACATCCCGTTTGGTAAGGTGTCGGTTAAAAACAATGCGCGTCTTGAGATCCCGACGGGCGTCACGCTTAAGGTAGAAAAAGGTATAAGCGTTACTGGTAATGGTGATTTTCATACTGTTGCTAATGGCGGTGCCATTGAAATGATGCCGGGTGAAGACGGCTCGTTCGTAGTTGAAGGGCTAGTAAAAGCATATGAGATTTATTGTACAAATTCTCCAGGCGCTACGATATCGTTTGCCCAAGGCGCAGAGCTGCGCAATTTGGAAAATGGCACAATTAAACTTTTAGGAACA
>JAGBZX010000028.1 GCA_017628025.1 Kiritimatiellia bacterium
CTTTACATAGCCTCCAAAGCGGTAAGACCGCGTTCGGTTAAGGTGAAGCGTTTAGTGTGCCAGACGGGTTCCATGTGATGAGTCATCCAGCCGCGAGAAAAGAGGAAGTCAAAGGCGAGGTCGTGGTCTTCGGACGAGAGGGGCTCACCATGGGCGAGATCTAACTGCTCTTTAAGGGCTTTCGCTGTAACGCCAGTTCCGCCCGCCGCCTGGAGAGTTTTAAGAGCTATTTTGATGATGTATTTATCGTGAGTATCCATTCGAAAGTTCCTTTTTTTTTAGTGAATAATGAATAGTGAAGAGTGAATAATTAAGGAGTTAAAAATTCCAACATTCTTCATTCTTCATTTTTCATTTCTCCTTTTCCCTATCTAGTCTTGAAGAGTTTTCCTTTTATGAGTTGCAAGTCGTTTGCAACGCCGGTTAAAAGTCCTTTAATTTCGCCCATGTCGCGGTCGTTGCGAGTTAGGCGGTTGAAGATGTTCTCATGCGCGGAGTTATTCTCACGCTCCATGCGTTCGTGATCGGCGGCAGCTTCGTCGGTCATGCGCTTATGATCTGCTTCATTGCGTTCCATCGCCTTGTTAAATTCGCCGCGGGTGACGTACTTATCGAGCTTATTGACATTAAGCGGGTCGTTGGCGACCTCGGTTTTTCCGTTGCGCGCCGCCCATGCTTTCATTGCGATGCTGGCAATCTTGGTGACTGCCGCGCCTGAGAGGATTAAGCCTCCGCCCTGGATAATGTCAGATATCTCCATTACTTCATGCCCTCCACGACTTCTTTAGCGACATTGCCGACGGCTGTGCCGGAGGATTCGATGATCGCGGCATTTCGCTCGGAGACGTCTGTCGCTACGCCTTCGATAAAGACGCGAACAGAACCGTTAGTAGACTTCTCGGCTTCGATTTTAGAGACGTCGGTTTTTAGGCCGACGGCCGTGTAGGTAAGGGAGTATTCGCCTTCGCGGATTAACTCGATGGAGCGATAGCAGCCGGTGAGGAGAGTTAAAGCCGCAAAGAGTGCAAGGGATTTAGGGGGAACGGGTAATGGGGAACTGGGAACGGTAGCTGGGGAGCCGTTACCCGTTACCTGTTCCCCGGTCCCCTCATCATTCATCCGTCCGGTGCGGTATGCGCTCCAACCGTAGCGGCGGCAGGCTTCGGCCATGAGGTGAGCGGCGTAGTAGCCGGCAGAGCGGCGAAGGAGCTGATACCACTTGGTTTCGGCGTTGATGCATTTGCGGCAGTTCGCTTCGAGAGTGTCGTTAGCGTAGACAAAGTCTTTGAAAGAGCCGTCGCAGATCCAATAATGGAAGTCGTGGATAAGGCAAGCGGGGGCGAAGATAGCGAGATACTTAGTTAGCTTTTCTCTGAGAGAGTAAGGCAGCCATTGGGGACCGATGCCGTTATAGACGAGAGCGAGTTCTTCGGGGGCGTAGCAGATGACCCATCCAGAGTCGATGAGTTTAAATTTGCGTGCCTTTATAATAAGCGCCGTAATCTCGGCAATTTTCTTCGGTTTAGCTTCGTCCATAAGTTCCTTTTTTTTTTAGTGAATAATGAATAGTGAAGAGTGAATAATTAAGGAGTTAAAAATTCCAACATTCTTCATTCTTCATTTTTCATTTCTCCCTTTTTTTAGTGAATAATGAATAGTGAAGAGTGAATAATTAAGGAGTTAAAAATTCCAACATTCTTCATTCTTCATTCTTCATTTCTCATTTCTCCTTAGGGACCGTTTGCGTTCGACGGCGGGAATTATAAAATAAAAAGCAAGGGGTCAAGAGAAGAAAAATAGAAATCGTGAAAATCATTTGATTTATTGATTTCGTGAAAATCGTGAATCAAATGAATTTCGTGTGCACCGTGGTGCACATTGAAATCAACTGATTAAATTTCAGTTGAATTGAGGGGTTAAAAAAAAGAACCTTGCAAGGGGGTTGCAAGGTTAGGGGTTAGCAGTTAGCGGTTGGTCGTTACTTGGACATTAGCTTTTCCATTTTTTCCCATTTCTTCTTATAGGGACATTTGGTGCAGTTGGGAGTGAGGGAGGTAGGAGTTGAGAGTTTGGAGGTGGCTTTGGCGTGTGAGCCGATTGCAACAGCTGCACCGGCTCCAGCCGTCACGGTAGGCGCGGCATTATCCTTTAAGCCCAAAAGCCAATCGGCAGAGCAGTCTAAAAGATTTGCAATTTTTACAAGAACATCAAGCTTAGGTTCTCTGAGTCCAAGTTCCCATTGATTCCAAGCAGGCTGAGTGACATCAAGCGCGGCGGCAGCAGCCGTCGTTGTCAAGCCGCGCTCTTTGCGGCAGGATCTAAGTTTTTTGCCAAAGTTTGTGCTCATAAAAAATCTAACAAAATGTAAGAATTACTGTTGCACGCAATCTAACAATATGTTATAATATCGCCGTTGCTCGCAACAGAAGTATTTCACATTATATCAAAAAGGAGGTTTGAAGTGAAGAGAAGCCGAATATCACAAGAAGCAGAGAAACAGATTCGCCGTGCGCGTAGTTTAATTGCGAGATTCTTGTTAATGACAAAAGTTACCAAAAAAGAAGCTGTTGTTTTAATTGGAGAGATTAAAAGCTGCTTAGACATTGCTGGAGATCATTACGATTTCTTTAACCACTACATAGGAGAAAATAACTGATGAAAATTAAGTCCATTAGTATTCGACAACTTGCCCAAGAGTTGAAGTTGTCTCCATCTCACATTAGCCGCGTTATACGTGGAGTGCGCGTGTCAGCGCGCCTCGCCACGGAGCTTAAGAAGCGCGGCATTAAGTGCCGCAAGGCAATCTAACCGATAACACAAAAAAGAAGGAGTCAAAGCAAATGAGCGAAACATTTTCAATGGTATTTTTTGGGATGGCTATGATGATTGGCGGGATTGGTATCGGGTTACTTATCGCCGCGTTCATCTTAGAAAAAGAAGGAGTTAACAAATGAGCGAGGTAATTGAAAAGAAGTCGGGCATTGAGTTTACGTGTGTTAAGAAGGCGGATGAGACGATGATTCATGCCATCGCACTAGATAGTGAACTCCCCGGGATAATGGCGAGTTTGACGCCGGGGATAGAGTCGACATGGAAGATCCATATCTGGGAATGTAGGAACCAGACTACCATTTTCGATGGCGTTTGCTATCGCGGCAGATCGTTCGCCGAGCGAGTGGCGCGTGAGGCCATTCGCGGATGCTTTTCGCGCCTTGGCAAGCGTCGTCGCGCAACGGCTAATAAGCAGAAGAAGCAGTCAGGAGTCAGCACTAATCACTAAACTTATGGACATGCCGACTATAGCGCGAAAGCGAGCGAGGCTTAGAGAGCTTGCCGCGAGCGATATTACGATCAAGCAGGCGATGGCGGTTTTTGGGGTTACTTCTCCTAATCCTATCGTGAGCTTAATTGAGCGCGGCGAAATCTCGGCAGACAAGGCGACGGGGCAATGGTGCATCGACGCCGAATCAATTGACAACTACTTAACTAAAATCAATAATCAATACTCAAGGGAGTTTTTGAAAAAATGAAAAACGCAATCATAAAAGCAAAAGGCAAGAAAAAGTATCTCGTCTCGGCAGAACCGCCTGCGGCGGGTATGGAAGCGGCGGCGAGAATCAACCACTGGCACGAAGTCGCGAAGCAATCAAGCGAGATGGCGATCGCCGCGGCACTTAACGCGGGTCTTGAATTATTCAAGGCGAAGGTAGATCACCCGGGGACGTTTGAGAAGTGGCTTGAAGCTAACTGCAACTTCAGCCGAAGAACGGCATATAAATACCTTTCACTCGTTCAGCAGGCGATATCTGCGGATGAGCTGCCGAAGATTGCGAATGGGTCGGATAAGATGAGGCAAGCGGCGATTGAAGAATATGCCGCGGAGACGGACTCAAAGAGCCTCACTGAACTTTATTGCGATTTAGGGATTATCAAGAAGACGCCGACGAACATGGGCGGCAAGCGCGAGGGCGCGGGTAGAAAGCGCAAGGATGACGCGGAGGAGATGGGCGAGGATCTTGACGCGGCGGTTAATACGCCTGGGCTTCTCGCCGCGGCGATTAAGGGGCCGATTGAGGCGCTTTGGCAGCTTTATAAGGAGCGCGATGTCTTTAACCGCATTGATGATGAGACTTTAGGCCAGGCTGCAGGGCTTTTGGATGAGCTTTGCAGGGCGGCTACAATAACACTTAAGTTGAGGGTTAAATAAGGGGAATGGGGAACGGGGAACCATGCAAAACCATTTAGTCATAACGAAAGTCGAGATTGACGAGATTATCAAGATGCTCCCCAGCGATGAGGCGCAGAGGGTCTTGTCGTTTATCGACGCACTTAAGGTCTTCGACCGCGCCGCCGATAAGAAGCGCTGCGCCGATGAGATGGCGGCGAGGCTTGAGCCGCTTGGCTATAAGGGGCTTAGCCTCAAGAGTCTTTATCGCAAGCTCGACCAGTTTAAGGCGGTTGGAGTTTGGGCTTGTGTTGATAGGCGTGTCGCTCGACGCGTTATGGCGCAGGGCATTGCCGCCAATACGGCGCTTGTGCAGGAGTGGCAGAGGCGCGTTCTTTCGTGCCGCCGCAAGGTTAAGCCGGCGTGGCGCGGGCTTATCGCTGATCTCGTTAATGGCGTCGCCATTCCTGGCGTCGGGACTTGGCGAGAGCTCTATACGAGCGTTTATGGCTATAGCCCATCGGGCGATGAGATTTGCCCTTGGAGTGAGCTTAATCCGCCGCCCGGGTGGAGCTTCAGGAATCTTGCCTCGCTCAAGCCCGACAAGTTTGCGCTCGCGGCGGCTCGAGTCGGCATGGGTAAGGCGAAGATTGACTTCTTACCTACCGTTAAGATGACGCGCGTCGGGTTACTGCCTTGTCAGGTCGTTGAGGTTGACGATATGTGGTATGAGCATAGCGTCATTTTCGGTCGCAACACGAAGCCTCAGCGCGTAGTTGAGTTTGCCGCGATGGATAGGCTTACGGGCCACGTTATCTGCCACTTGGCGAAGCCCATTATTGAAGGAGACGACGGCAAACGCAAGACTCTAAAGTCGGCTTGGGTTCGCTACCTTTACCATTATGTTCTTTGTGTCGTCGGCGTACCTGCAGAGGGGTGCGTAATCAAGGGCGAACATGGTACGGCATCGACGGACGAATCGTTTGATGCAGCACTTACCGCGATTAATGCGGTTAGGACGGGCGAAGGCAAGAAGCCAATTGCGTTTAGGGCGGGTTCGATTATTACCGAGCCTATCGCTAAGGGGATGGCGAATGTTCAGCATCACGGTAACCCTCGTCATAAGGGTATGATCGAACAGATGCATGCTACCTTAAAGAACTATGCCGATGAGATTATTTTCGGTAACATCGGTGGTGGGCGCGGCATTATGCCTGAAGAGACGCTCGGGCTTATCAAGGAAGACGCGCAGCTTATGAGACTTGCTACAGCTTTGAAGCCAGGCGCGGTTGATAAGCTTAAGTTTAACTTCCCGACTTGGGATAGATTTGTACTTGCTGCAGAAAAGGCTCATCGCCTTATGGATGAGCGCAAGGATCATAAGCTCGAAGGATGGGAAGAGTGCGGGTTTATGGCGGGTGAACTAAAGGTCGCGAGTTCTCCGCACTGGGGAACGATGCCGGCATTGAGGCATTTACCGACAGCACAGGCGAACAAGGTCAACGCTATGGTCGCGGCTGGTCTCGCTGAGTATCGCGAGCGCCGCATGAGCCCAGCGGAGGCTTGGCGGTTCTCGACGCATGAGAATCAGCTTGAAAAGGTTTCGGCGGGATTTGCGCCGATGATCTTAGGTAAGGAACTCGCTCATCTTGGGACTGTAAACGATAAGCTTATGGTGACGGTGCGAGACGCCGATACGGGCGAAAAGTATACGGTCGCGGCAATCATCGATGGGCGGCCCTTGGAGCGCGGGATGAAGGTGCTCGTTTGGGTTAATCCGATGGATTGCGGCAAGGCTTATGTCGCCGATTTGCAGGGGCGTTTCCTCGGTGTTGCAAAAGTTATGTTCGGCGTCACAGCCGACGCGGATGCGAGCGTTCAGGAACTCCAGGAGCAGTTGGGGCTTCGTGAGACGGCGTTGGCCCAGGAGCGCAAGAGACTTGAGCCGCATGTTAAGGCGAGACTTAAGGAGCGTGCCGATGCGGCCGCGGCGAATGTCGCAGCTCTTGGGCTGGAGGACCCCGTGGAAATCGCCGAAGCTGAAAAGCGCAAGGAGATTGAGCTTCAAGAGGCTGACGCCGCCGACGTAAAGATTGAAGCAGAAGAGGCGTGGGTAGATGCGCCTGCCGCTGAAGTAACGCTGGATCCGACGGATGAGCCGGAGGAGCCGCGTGTAGATTTTGAACACTTTGATTTTGACTAACACATAAAAAAGAAGGGACCAAATAAAATGATAATACCAGAAACAGTAACTGACCTTTTCTCGGCGACACCGTCGCAGGGGATGAATCGTTCGGCCGATCAGGTGCGCCAGACGTGCCGCGTCTATGTCGACTCCGGGCGCGTATCGGAGGAGGGTTTGGAGTCGATTATTCGGCTCTTTAATCTCGGCAAGGCTAAGGGGTATTCGTTCGACCAGACAGGGGGACTCGTCGATTATTCCGGCGCTACTCTCTCGCGGCTTTTCGCGGGCAAGTATGATGGGGCGCTTGATAAGGTCGTTAAGCAGATTGACTCTTATCTTGAGCTTGAGCGTGAGCGCGAAAGAATGCGCTCTGATAGGTTTATCGAGAACTCAATTTGGAAGAGAGTCGAGATTCTCTGCAACTTCGCAATCACGAGAAACGCGGTTGTCCGTTTGGTGGGGCCGTCGCAGATCGGTAAGACGTACTGCCTTAAGGAGTATATGCGCCGCTCAAATAAGCAGGTTTGCTATATCCGCATTCCGGCAGCGCCCACGATGAAACTCGTTGTTGAGGCGTTCTCGCGGGCGGTTGGCGTCAATAGCGCGGTGCGCGTCGATGACGCCCGGCAGCGCGTCGCCAAGGCTATCGGACGCAATACCTTGCTGATTATTGACGAGCTTCATGAGCTTGTGATGTCGGCAGGTAAGGGTACGGCGATGAAGTGCATTGAATGGATCCGCGAGATATGGGATAACTCCGGTTGCGGAATGGTTCTTTGCGGAACGAAGTCGCTCGAGGATGACCTGATCAACGACGCTAAGATGAAAGGCTGGCTCATTCAGATAGACGAGCGGTGTCAGCGCGTTATGACTTTGCCGAGCAAGCTGCCGATTGAAGATATTATTCTCGCGGCTGAGGCGTATGGCATCAAGGGCTCTACGGCTTCGGTTGAGGGGCTGCTTAGCCGAATCAAGATGAATCGTCTCACATCGTGTCTCGCGCTTACGGCGAGCTGGTGCAATGGCAATAATCCATCCAAGGAGAAGCATCCGAAGAATTGGGAAAGCTTCAGGGCTGTCTACAAGGCGCAGTTTGAGGAGGTCTAATCGTGATTTGCGACAACAAAAGCTGCAAGTGGCGTAAGGGCGGGAACTGCGTCCTTTTCGCAGGGGTTAGGATTCTCGAATGCAAATATCGCGAAGTCAACTTGAAAACAAAGCCAAGAGCTACAACTATAACAACAATAAAACTCAAAAAGAAAGGAAATTAAGTTATGGCTAAAAAAATTAACACGATGACAGATTCAAGCGGTAATGAGATTCCGCTTAAGTATGTCGGCTCTTACGATAAGGCGCGTGACAAGGTGACGCGCCGAATACTGGCACGGTTCGTCAAGGCAAGATCTCAACTCGAGGAAGTTGTTGCCGAGTCAATTAAAGATTTGGACGGGCTAGCCAAGCTTAAGGATTCGTTAGGCAAAAAGGGCAATTTCTCGGCCAGAAGCTTTGACGGGCTTATTCAGATATCAATCAGGCAACAGTACAACATTCGGCTTGACGAGCGCGTGATCCGCGCGAGAGAACTGATGCTTGAATATGTTGGCGGCGTCTTGGACCGGGTTGACGGCGTGGACGTTTCTGCCTTGAGGCTTCTCGTCATGGAGGCGTTCAAGGCTAACTCGCAGGGCTTTCTCTCTACCGGGCGCGTTCTTTCGCTAATGCGGATGGAGGTAAATAGCGACAAGTGGCGCGAGGCAAAGATGATTCTTCAGGATGCTCTAAAGCCAGAAAAAGGCAAACAGTATCTGCAGGTTGAGACGAGAAAAACAACTCAGGCTGATTTCAGGGCGATTAGGCTTGATATTGCCGATTGCTGGCCGTCGACGGAGAAGGAGGATTTATGAAGTTAACGCGACCACAATTAGCCCTCTTCTGGAGGGCTTTTGCGTCTGCCTGTGCCGGGCTTGGCATAGTGACGAAAGAAGATAAAGACGCTTATCGCAAGCAAGTAATGCAAGAAGAGACTGGGAAGTCATCAGTTAAAGAGCTAAACAGGACGGCAGACTTCGACGCGGTTGTTCAGCGATTTCTTGTTGATGGACAATGCTTCGCTGATGCACTGCGTTTCGATGGAGCATCGCTTACTCGGATGCATTATATGATAGGGGAAGCTGCTGCTAAGATAGTTGAGGCATCGAGCTATCGCGGATCGGGTTGGGCGTATGTTTCAGGCTCGTATTATTGATGGTACTCCTACCCAGTGGGCGGACCGTCTGGCAAGCCCAAGTGTATGGATGGATTTTGCCGAGAAAGATGTTCGCCGCGTGCTGTGTATGCTGACGACTCATGTGCGACGACTGGCAAGCTAATTTAACTCGGTTTACTGACGACTTTAAATCCCTTTGCATACTGTTTGCAAAGGGATTTTTTGTGAGCGCGATAGCGCGAACAAAATCATTTGTTTTCTCAACAATTTGATACTTTTCAAGATTTTCGGCTTTTTCGCGGCCAACTTTCTCAAAATGGCTTTCGTGATCACAAATGAGACTGGCGGCGCGATAAATGAAAAAACGGCATAAAAAACGGCGGGTTAATCCCACCTATCTCATTTATTCTTAACAATTCGCACTTTCTCAAATCACTTCGCTCAAATCACTCTTTGTTGCGAAGTTCGCAAAGTTTTTAAGGATGGAACTTTTTTAAAATTCTTATTGTTTTTTAGTGTCAGAAAGTGTATAATATTGTCACAAAATGTCAAAGATAGGCAAACAGAGTGTCGCAGAGTCGACAAAAAGTGCGATTAGTGTCCTTTTAGGGCGCTATGATTATGCACTTGACCCTAAAAAACGCTTTACCATCCCTAGTTGTTGGCGGCGTATCATGGGAGACCCTGAAGACGTTTTCATCGTGCCCGATCCTGAAGAAAAGTGCTTGAATTTGGTTCCTCCAGATTTAATGCGCGCAAGAATCGAGGAGTTGCAGAAAAAAGCGTTGCTTGATCCTTCGCTTAATAAGCTACTCCAGGTTATCGGTGAAAATTCTGAACAGCTTACTCTTGATTGCCAGGGCCGAATTCGCGTTTGCGACAAGCTCCTTCGGTTTGCGAACTTGACGACGACGGTTGCGATGGTGGGTTCGGTCCGTTTGATTAAACTTTGGGATCCTGCTGCTCTTGGAGCTGGCGATGAAGTTGATCAAGAGGCTTTCAGAGAAGCCGCAAAAGGGCTTGGGTTCTGATGACACATACGCCTGTTCTACTGAACGAGACGCTCGCACTTCTCGCGGTGAATGAAGGCGGTAGATATGTTGACGGGACGCTCGGCCGTGCAGGGCATACTAGTGCAATCATTGCGCAAGGCGGTGAGGTGCTCGGCATTGATAGAGATGATCAAGCGCTAGCAGAGGTCGCTCAAAAGAAAATAGAACGCTTGCATGCGCTTAAAGGGCGTCACGGAGATATTTTAGAAATAACGAGAGGATGGGGTTGGAATGAAGTTGATGGGGTTTTGTTGGACTTGGGTGTGTCGAGTCCTCAGTTGGACGAAGCGTCCAGAGGATTCAGCTTTATGCACGACGGGCCTTTGGACATGCGGATGGATACCTCGTGCGGCGTAACTGCCGCTGAGATAGTAAATAATGAAAGCGAAGCAGTGCTAGTTGAGACGTTTCGCGAGCTTGGTGAAGAGAATCGTGCTAGCGCTATTGCGAGAGCTATAATTAAACGCCGCGCCCAAAAGAAGTTTGCGACAACGTTAGAGCTTGCTGATGTAGTTGAGAAGGTTTCGCCGCGTCGTAGCGGTAAGCATCCTGCGACAAAAGTCTTTCAGGCTCTTAGAATGGCGGTGAATGATGAGCTTAATGAGCTGCGCCGCGCTCTTTCGGGAGCTCTTGAGCTTTTAAAAAGCGGCGGAAGGTTGGCGGTGATAACTTTCGAAAGTATTACCGATCGAGAAGTGAAGAGATTCTTCGCTTCGCATGTAGGGCGCGAAGTTTCGTTGCAACAAGGCGGCTCTGAGTGGCAGGGAGAATTGCCGCGCGTGAGACTGGTGGTAAAAAGGGCGGTTCAAGCCACCGGAGAAGAAGTGGATTTAAATATACGCTCGCGTAGTGCGAAATTGCGCGTAGTTGAAAAAATGTAAAAGAGGATTTGAGATGGCGAGAAAAAATAAAATTGTATCGGCTAGCACTGCCGCGTCAAGTAGGCACGCTGTGTATATCGGCGCGCTTGTGGTTTTGGCAGGCGTGATGTCGATTGTCAATGTATTTGCAAATACATCGTGTAAGCGCTTGCAGACATCAATTGGCGAAAAAGAACGCGAGTTAAGAAAACTTGAAGAAGATTATCAGCGTGAAAGCGTTAGGCTTTCTGCTCTTCATACGCCTGAAAAATTAGCGCGCTCATTGCGCCTTCACGGAATGGCGATGAATATTGCTAAGCCACATCAGATAATTAAGATGTCAACTTCTGGTCGCCCATATCCTGGGCAAATGGCCTTAGGCCATATCAATTCCTCTAGTAGGGCTACTGCTAGATATACTCAGCACAAACGGTAATAAGTTTTTCAAGTAATTATGGCAGGGCGTTGGGACGGCTTCAGGTTTTGGGCTCCGATGCTTTTTATTGTGCCCTTGTGTTCATGGGTGCTCTATAATTTAATTATAAGCCATATTAATCCGCAAGTTGGCGGAAATAATTTTAATTTCTCAAAGCCGCTTGTTCCAAGGCGCGGCACAATCTACTGCGCTGGTGGAAGGCCAGTGGCAGAGTCGGTGCCGCTTTGGCGATATTTTCTAGACCCCGCCTCAATGTCGACGGCTAAGCTATCAAAAGAAACTTCGATTACGAATATCGCTTCTGCGCTTGGAATTCCCAAAGAACAAATTCGGCGTATGTCTAATCGCAAAGCCGGTAAGGGCTGGAGGCATCAATTTCTTGCAGAGTCAGATGACCCGAATGTTTTTTCATTAATTGTAAATCGCAAGAAGGTCGCAGGCGTTGCGATTGAAGATCTTTATCGTAGGCGTTATCTCTGTGGGCGTACGCTTTCGCATGTTATCGGATCTGTTAATTACGAAGGTGTAGGTTCATGTGGTATTGAGCAGCGTTTTAATTCGCAGCTGCGAGGTACGCCTGGTAGGATTGAAGGCTTTAAAGATGCGATGGGTCGCGAAATACGTGATAGGCGAACTACGTCTTTAAACGCGATTTGTGGCGATTCAGTTACGCTTACAGTTGATGCAAATCTTCAGTATGCAACGGAAGCTGCACTAAGATGGGGAGTTGCAGAATTTGGAGCTGATTCTGGTTGGTGTATTGTCATGAATGTCAAGACGGGGGCTATTTTGTCGATTGCGTCATTACCAGATTTCCATCCTGAAAATTATGGTAAAGAGGAGGATAGAGTTAAAATAAATAGGGCGATGGCTTATAACTATGAGCCAGGTTCCGTGATGAAGGTTTTTACTGCCGCTGCAGCCATAGAGTATGGGCGGGCAACGCCTAATACTTTAGTTAATACTGATAGGTATGATGAACGATATTACAAACTACCAGGAGATGGCGGACATGTTTGGCCAAAGATGATGTCTATGAAGGATGCCATCGTTCATTCATCAAATATTGTTATGGGAAAACTTGGGTATGATCTAGGACCTCAGAAAATATACGAAACTTATCGCAGATTTGGTTTTGGAGAACGAACTGGCATAGAGCTGCCTGGCGAGCAATATGGTATTCTTCGCAGAGATTGGCAAAAATGGGATAAAGCTAGTTGGTCTAGAATACCTATTGGCCAAGGCATCTCTGTTACGGCGATACAATTAGCTAGTGCCTTTCAGACTCTTGCTAATGATGGCGTTCGTATGCGTCCGCATATAGTAGAAAGTGTTATAGATGCCTCTGGGCGTAAAATGTACGAAGGTGGCGGCATTATCACTAATTCAGTTATTAAAGCTTGGACAGCTCGTAAGGTTCGCGAAATGATGCTTGGAGTAAGTAAGTATGGTGGTACGGCAAGACGAGCACGAGTAAAGGGCTATTCAATAGCAGGAAAAACTGGAACTGCGCAAAAGGCTCGCGGTGGCATTTATTTGCCTGGGCTTTATTGTGCGACATATGCTGGCATAATCCCTTCAGGCTTGCCTCAGACTGATATGGACGGCAATGTTCATGAATCAGATCCAGAAGTAGTAATTCTAGTTTCGTTAGATTTTGAGCATCGCGCACAATATCATCAGGGTGGAAATTCATCGGCGGTTGTGTTTAGAAAGTTGGCAAAATACACCATGAGATATTTGAATGTGACGCCAGATAGACCAGATGAGATAGATATTGATGACGAAGATGATGAAGATTATGCTATTTTTGAGTTTTGATGGCTTTTTAAAAGAGGTGGAAATCTTTTGCGATAAATAAGTTAATGTGATATACTACACGATACAAATTTCACAACTACGGAGATACCGAAATGAAAATATATATTGGCAAAGATAAGTTGGACATGGCAGCAGCCGCTGCTAAGTCTGCTGGTGATAAAATCCGCAAGGCAATCGCTGAGAAGGGCGAAGCTCGCATTATCGTAGCTACCGGTGCTAGTCAGTTCGAGTTTCTTCAGGCGCTCGTTAAGGAGCCTGGTATTGATTGGACCAAGGTTACCGGTTTCCATCTTGATGAATATGTCGGTATCCCTGTAACGCACAAGGCTTCTTTCCGCGGTTATATGCGTGAGCGTTTTGTTGCTCAGACGCCTCAGCCTCTTAAGGTTTTCAACGAGGTTAATGGTGAAGCCGAAGATCAGGAAGCAGAAGTTACGCGTCTTGAGAATCTTATCCGTGAATCTCCAATCGACGTTGCTTGCGTCGGTATCGGCGAAAATGGTCACCTCGCGTTCAACGATCCGCCGGCTGACTTTGATACGAACCGTGCTTACAAGGTCGTTCCTCTTGATGACAAGTGCCGTATGCAGCAGGTTGGTGAAGGTTGGTTCCCAACCAAGGACGATGTTCCTACGCACGCTTTCTCTATGTCTATTAAGCAGATTATGTGGTCGAAGGCTATTGTTTGCACATGCCCAGATGCACGTAAGGCAGAGGCTGTTAAGGGCGCTATTGAAGGTCCTGTGACAAACATGCTTCCAAGCTCTATTATGCAGATGCATCCTGATTGCGGGATGTTCCTTGATCCTGAATCCGCTTCGCTTCTACAGAAGTGAGTAGGATAGTTGTAAAAGTAGGCACTCATGCCATAGCCTCGCGGTCGGGTCATCCCGATCACGAGGCTTTAAGCCGTCTCGTTAAGCAAATCTGCAGGCTCAAGAAAGCGGGCAATGAGGTTATTTTCGTTTCGTCGGGCGCTGTTGCTGCAGGCATGGAGGCTCTTGGGCTTACCAAGCGCCCTGACGATATAAATGATATTCAGATGTGTGCCGCTGTCGGGCAGGCGCGTTTCATCTGTGAATACGAGATGCTTTTTGAAGAATTTGGAGAGAAGATTGGACAGGTGCTTCTTACTTATCATGATATAGACGCGCCGGTTAATCGCCTGAATGTTCAAAAATCGCTTGAGCATCTTGTAAAGGCTGGTATTATACCTATTATTAACGAGAACGACGTTGTCGCTGATGACGAAATAAAAGGCATGACCTTTGGCGATAACGATTGGCTTTCGTTTCTAATCGCCCGTCTTGTTGGCGCAGACGCGCTTATTTTGCTTTCTACCGTTGATGGGCTACTTGATGATGAAGGCAAACGCATTGAAGCTGTTAAAGATGTAACTAAGGTGATGCGTTTAGCAAAAAGCAAAAGCTCGTCGTCGCTTTCTAAGGGTGGTATGCTTTCGAAGCTCAAGGCGATTAAGGCTGCTGTTGATGCAGGCATAGATACGTATATTGCCAACGGCCGAAAGCAGGTTCTTAGTTCTCTTTTTAATTCTCGTAGGTTCGGCACATATTTCCCGGGCCGGAAGGTGCGCAAAGTCAAATGATTAGTTCCGCTGTTCTTGCTAGGATATCTGAAGAAACAAAAACTGGAGCGCGGCAGATTCAAGCAGTAGAGCAATTGCTTGCAGGAGGGGCGACTGTCCCGTTTATCGCGCGTTATCGCAAAGAAGCTCATGGAAATCTCGATGAAGTTCAGATAACGGCGATTAAAACGCGACTTGGTTATTATACAGAGTTAGAAGAACGCAAGGCGACAATTCTCAAATCGATTGATTCGCAGGGTAAGTTAACTGATGAGCTTAAGGAGCTTATTGAGGCGTGTTATCAAAAGACAAAGCTTGAAGACCTTTATCAGCCATATAAGCCAAAACGCAGAACGAAGGCGCAAATTGCTAAGGAGAAGGGGTTTGAGCCACTAGCTGATACGATTTGGTCAGGCGGTACAATAGGTGAGGATGTTTCAGAAGAAGATCTTCAGTATGCTAGAGATATTATCGCTGAGCGCATAGCAGATATGGCCGAGGTGCGTGGAATGGTGCGTAATCAGATGGCGCGAGAGGGTGTTATACGCACCGAAGCTGTTGCAACGCAGTCGAAGGAGCCCACGAAGTTTGAGCAGTATTATGAATTTTCAGAGCCTATTTCGACAATTCCTTCGCACAGATATTTGGCGATTCGCCGCGGACAGGCAGAGAAGGTTTTATGGGTTCATCTTGAAGTCGACAAAACTCGCGTCATTGAACGCGTAGTAGAAATTGTTCTTAATGCAAATTCTGTAATCGCCCGCAATCAGGTAGCGCTAAAGCAGATAGAGTTAGCTGCAGAAGATGCCTATAGGAGGCTGTTAGCACCAAGTTGCGAAATTGATGTTACAATTGAGAAAAAGGCTGAAGCAGATCGCGCGGCGGTAGAGGTGTTTGCTGAGAATTTGCGCAATCTTCTTTTGGCGCCTCCCCTTGGTTCTAAGGCTGTTCTTGCTATTGACCCTGGTATAAGAACGGGATGTAAGGTAGCCATGATGGACTCTACCGGTAAGTATTTGGGTAAGACTGTTATATTCCCGATGCAAAAGGAGTTGGAGTCTGAAAAAATAATTGCCACAATCGTAGCTAAATATAAGCCTGAGGCCATAGCAATAGGAAATGGTACAGCAGGTAGAGAGACTGAAGCGTTTGTAAGGTCAACATTAAAAAAACTTGCGCAGCAACATCCTGAAATTCCGATTCCTACAGTCGTCAGTGTTAGCGAGTCAGGCGCTAGTGTTTATAGCGCCAGTGAAATTGCTCGCAAGGAGTTTCCTGATCTTGATTTAACTGTGCGTGGGGCAATTTCAATCGGTAGGCGATTACAAGATCCACTTGCGGAATTAGTTAAGATAGATCCTAAGGCGATAGGTGTTGGTCAATATCAGCATGATGTCCAGCAAACGTTACTTTCTGAAAAGCTTGATGAAGTCGTTGTTTCGTGTGTGAATGCGGTAGGCGTTGAGTTGAATACTGCTAGTGCTCCATTATTAGAGAGAGTATCGGGATTGGGGCCTTCGCTGGCTAAATCGATAGTAGAATGGCGTGATGCGAATGGGTGCTTTAAGAGTCGTGAAGATCTTAAGAAAGTTGCAGGGCTTGGTGCGAAGGCATTTGAGCAATGTGCTGGCTTTTTACGCATAAGAGGCGCGGCTAATCCATTAGATTCTTCGGCGGTTCATCCAGAACGTTACGCGTTAGTAGAAAAGATGGCAGCTGACGTTGGCACTAGCATAGGGTCATTGATTGGCGATTCAAAAGCAGTAAGTAAGATTAATATTAAGTCTTATATTACAAATGAAGTCGGAGAGCCAACTCTAAAAGATATTTTAAACGAATTGCTTAAGCCCGGGCGAGATCCTCGTAAGTCATTTGAGCCACCCAAATTCCGCGATGATGTTATGAAGATTGAAGACGTCAAAGAGGGGATGAAGTTAGAAGGTGTCGTTACGAATGTGGCGAAGTTTGGCGCGTTTGTTGATATCGGTGTTCACCAAGATGGGCTTATTCATATTTCAGAGCTTTCTGATAATTTTATACAAGATCCAGCAAGTGCAGTAAAGGTTGGAGATAGGCTAACAGTCACTGTTATCGGCGTAGATAAAGAAAGAGGCCGCATATCACTAAGCGCTAAATCTAAGCCTGGTTTAGCGCAAGCGCCAGGTGCGATCTCTTTGGGCAAGAAGCCGGTAAATAAGTCGCGCCCGATGACATTTGGCAGAAGCGACGGATTCTCTTGTAATCCATTCGCTTCGCTTTAAATAGTTTTTTTAAGCTCACATAAACATCGAGATTTACGTGGTCGCGCAAAAGGCGCAATACGTGATTTAGCGTGGGCATACTTGCAATCACAAACTTTCGATGAAAAGAGAATTGCTATTTTTGTTTGCAATTGTAAAACAATAATGGTAAAATATAAGCAATATTAAAAATGGAGGATGTGTAATGAGTTTCAGTAGACTCGATTTCTTCAAAGGAGCAGCTGCGCTAGCTGCTACTGGAGCATTGTCTGGGAGAGATGTTTTTGCACGCGATATTAAGCCAAAGCCAGGCAATAATCCAATTTGGTTGATGACTTCTGCCTTTTCGTCTGATCGTACTTTTGCTGATGTTATTAAACGCGCACAAGACGCTGGGGCTCAAGGCCTTGAGGTTTGTGTTTTCCGCCGCGATACCGATCGCGCCGATCATATCGCAACCCATCTTGATTACGACAATTTTACGCTTGATGATGCAAAGAAGGTTATCGATCTTTGTAACGAAACCGGTATGCGTATTTCTGTCGGTGCATATGATAATTTGATTGGCGGCGATCCAGCAAATCAAATTAAAAATCAAAATCATATCTTAAAGCTTATTCGTATTGCAGCTATGCTTGGTGGTAATGCCAATGATGTTGTATGCGGTTCTTTTGTAGGTTACGATGTGTCGCTTTCGAATGACGAAAATGGCTTTGAAAAGAATTTAGAAAAATTCAAAAAAGTTTTTCAACCAATTCTTGATTATGCAAAATCAATTGGCGTTACTGTGTGCGTAGAAAATTGCCCGATGGAGGGCTGGCGTCCACTTTCATCTACAGATTGCTATTGCAATTTACCAGGTTGCTTAGCGGCTCGCAAGTTGATGTATGCTATTCTCGATGATGATTCTGCATTACAAGAAACTTATGACCCTTCGCATGATATTTGGCAGCATATTGATCCAACAGAAGTTATAAAAGCGATGGATTTCAAAAAGCTTCGTCGCGTTCATATCAAAGGCACGCGTAACTTCCCGTCAGATGCTGAGGCCGTTCATTGGGGGCGTCTATTCCCGATTCAAAATGTTGATAGGGCACTAGCGAAGAAAGCAGGCGTGCCGCTTGCCGCAAACGAGTGGGATCGCCTAAATTACGAGCCACGTTTGCCAGGCTTTGGTGGTAGTGATTCGTGCGATTGGACGAAATTCCTCGAGACGCTTATGGCTAAGGGCTATAAGAATCCATTCGTTATCGAAAACGAAGGCTGCAATTCGTCGCATACTGGCAATATGGGTGCGACAATGCAAGGCTTTAAGGCCACGATTCTTAACACAGCTCCTGTTGTTTGGCCGCTTGGTCCTAATGGCTATGAGTATGATAAGAGTGCGCAGAAGCCGCTTCGCGCCGCGCGTGATGCCGGTCCTGTTGTCACAATGAAAGATATCGCATAATTTCAGTTAACAAAAAAAAGGAGTAGTAAATGAAGTCATCAAGAAGAGGTTTTATCCGTGGACTGGCCGGTATCTCGGCAGTTGGCGCGGGTGGTTGTTTCACATTTGGCAAGGGCGGTAAGATTCGCCTTGCAGCCGTCGGTGTTGGCGGTAAGGGCTTTTCTGATTGGTTGCCCATGCTTGAAAGTGGCAAGGCTGAGCTTGTAGCTCTTTGCGATGCCGACAAGGATCAGCTCTTCCAGGCTCAGGCAAGGCTTCAAAAGCTTAAAAAGCCTTACAACATCATGAAGATTCCGTTCTTCCAAGATTATCGTCAGCTCATTGACGCAATTGCTGATGGTAAGATCAAGGTTGACGCGATGACGGTTTCTACGCCTGACCATTCACATGCCGCAATTGCCATTAGCGCGATGAAGCTCGGTATTCATGTTTATGTTCAGAAGCCACTCGTTCGTACGCTTGGTGAACTTGATTATTTCAACAAGGTCGCTCGCGATTATGGTGTTATCACACAGCTCGGCAACCAGGGTTCTGCGCTTTCCTCAATGCGCCGTTGCACAGAAATCGTTCAGAGCGGCGTTCTTGGTGATGTTACTGAGGTTCATGTTTGGACGAACCGTCCTGTATGGCCACAGGGTCTTAAGGCTGCAGCTACCACGAAGGGTCCAGCAATGGCGATTCCTTCAACACTTGATTGGAGTGCATGGCTTAGCGTTGCCCAGGATCGTCCCTACCGCGGCAAGATAAGCTCTGAGCTTAAGGGCTATGATCCATGGAATCTTTGCGCAAATGTCTATCATCCATTTAGCTGGCGTGCATTCTACGACTTTGGTTGCGGTGCATTCGGCGATATGGCATGCCACACGATGAATATGGCGTTCCGTGGCCTTGAACTTGGTGTCGTTTCTAGCGCAGAGTGCGTTCTCATTGAAGAGAAAAATGACATTGCTTACCCAACGAAGTCGACGGTTAAGCTTGTTTATGCTGCTCGTGATTCAAAGGTTCGCCCAGGCGTTAAGCTTCCTGAGTGCACGCTCTATTGGTATGACGGCAATCAGCAGCCTTCAGCCGATATTATGCCTGAAGTCGTTAACACGTTTAAGAAGGTTCCTCAGACTGGTTGCTACATCATCGGTACTAAGGGCTGCGTAATTATGCAGGACGACTACGGTGGGAAGTGCGCGATGGCGCTCAAGGGCGAAAAGACGGTCCTTGACGTCTTTAAGCACGAGGCTACTGCTGCAATTGAACGCAGAATTCCATTCCGCTTAGATGCTAAGGATTCGCTCGCTGTTAAGTCTGGTGCTGCAGCAGTTTCTGCTGACGGTCACTACGTCGAATTCCTCGATGCAATTAATGGCGATGGTCCTGTCTATGCAGAGACGAATTCTCGTTGCTATGCTGACATTGATTACTCTATCCCATTGATGGAAGGTATTCTCGTTGGCTGCATGGCACAGCGTATTCCTGGCAAGCTCAAGTGGGACGCAAAGGCTCAGCGCTTTGATGTCGCTGCTGCTAATGAGCTTATTAAGCCATATATCCGTAAAGGCTTTGAGTTCTAATTGTGAACACTATAAAGCCTTTGTTCATAGTGCTTTCCGCGCCCTCTGGGTGCGGAAAGTCTACTTTAATTGATTTACTCCTACAAGAGTACCATGATATTGCATATTCTGTCTCTTGTACAACGCGCGAAGTCCGCGGCGATGAAGAAGATGGAGTGGATTATCATTTCCTTTCAAAGTCTCGTTTTGAAGAACTTGTTAAGGAAAATGCCTTTATCGAGTATGCTCTGGTACATGGCAATTATTACGGCACGCTTGCTGCCCCAATAGCAGAGATTTTGCGTGAAGGTTCAAGTGTGATACTTGATATTGATGTTCAAGGGGCGGAGAAAGTTCGTAATTATGTTCGTTCTTTGCCAGACGATGACCCTATGAAGCAGGGCTACGTTGATATATTTATAAATCCGCCTAGCATAGAAGAACTCTATGAGAGGCTTATTAAACGCGGCACTGATTCATTAGAAGTCATTAATAGACGCATTCACAACGCAGAAGGTGAAATGGCTCGAGCATCTGAGTATATGCACCGCGTTACTAATGACGATCTTAGGATTTGCTTTAAGACGTTGTGTGATTTAATTGATGCTCTCAGTGGGAGGATGTGATGAAGAAGCTCAAGCGTAGGCTTAAGTATGCGATGGTAGGTGGTGGCGAGAATTCATTTATTGGCCCGATTCATCGAATGGCAGTCAGACTAGATGATACCGCTGATCTCATTGATGGGTGTTATTCTCATAAAGATAATTGGCGCGATCTTATAGAAAGGGTTCGTGGCAAGGTTGATTTTTTGACGATATGCACTCCAAATGATTCGCACTATGAAATCGCTAAGGCTGCGCTTGACGCTGATATGCATGTCTTTTGTGAGAAGCCAGTTTCAATGAATGCCAAAGAAGCATTAGAGCTTCAGAAACTATCTCTCCAAAAGAAGAAAATTATAGCAGTGCCTTTTACATATACCGGCAATGCAATGATTAAGCTAGCTCGCGATTTAGTGCGCAAGGGTGTTCTTGGACGCATTTGCAAAGTAAATATTGAATATGTCCAGGGTAGTTTCAGGAAGATAGATCCTAACGAACCTACAGATGCTCGTATCGCGTGGAAAAAAGACCCTCTTCGTTCTGGCCCGAGTTGCGTAACAGCAGATATCGGGGTTCATGCTGCGGCATTAATAGAATACACTACTGGGCTTCAAATAGAAAGTGTTCTTGCGGATATTTCAACATTTTCAAAAGGGACGGTCCTTGAAGATGATGCGTCAATCTTGATGAGGCTTACTAGTGGGGCAAAGGCATCGTTAGTAACATCAAAGGTTGCAACAGGCGAAGAGAACGGTGTTCGTATACGAATTTACGGAGAAAAGGCTTCTTGTTACTGGAATCAAGAAGATCCAAACTATCTTTATGTAAAGTATCCTTTTGAGCCAGAGCGTATTTATAAGCGTAATGCTCCTTATATCGCGAATCTTTCGCCTGTTGCTAAGCGTCTTTCACGAATACCAGCTGGCCACCCAGAAGGGTTTATAGAAGCATTTGCCAATATCTATAGCGAATTTTGCGCGACAATTTCAGGTGTGCGCAAGGGGGATTTTCCAGATATTGGTACTGGCGTTATGACAATGAAGTTTGTTGACGCTGTTTTAAAATCAGCGCGTACCGGTAGCCGCTGGGTGCGCCTTTAATGGCGCCCCAGTTCGGCTACTTTTTTTCTTAGACACCTTGAGCAATCATCGCGTCGGCAACCTTGATGAAGCCAGCGATATTTGCACCGACAACATAGTTCCCTTTTGCGCCGTATTTTTCAGCGGCTTGCCAAGCGTTGTCGTGAATATCCTTCATAATTGAGCGAAGTTTATTGTCGACTTTTTCTGCTGGCCATGTGATATGACCAGAGTTTTGAGACATTTCAAGTCCTGAAGTGGCTACGCCGCCAGCATTGGCAGCTTTGCCAGGAGCAAAGAGTACATTTGAAGAAATGAACGCTTCAACAGCCCCTGGAGTAGAAGGCATGTTAGCTCCCTCGGTAACGACCTTGCAACCATTTTTGATGAGAGTTTTGGCGTCATTCTCGTCGAGTTCGTTCTGGCGGGCACATGGGAAAGCGCAGTCGACCTTTGGAACGATTTGCCAAGATTTCGCACCCGCTGCAAATTTCGCGCCTTCAATTGAGCAGGCTAATGACGAAAGTTCGCCGCGTTTTACAGTTTTAAGCTCTATTACGGCGTCAATTTCTTCATCAGTAAGTCCGCGCTCAACATAAATCGCCCCTGAACGATCAGAAAGAGTTACGACCTTTGCGCCAAGAGCAGTAAGTTTTTTTGCAGCAAAAGATGCGACATTACCAGAGCCGGAAATAGCACATATCTTACCTTCAAGCGAGTCGTTGTTTTGTTCAAGCATATTTTGGGCAAAATAGACCGCTCCATAGCCAGTTGCTTCTGGGCGCATAAGTGAGCCACCAAATGGAAGGCCTTTGCCTGTTAAGACGCCAGACCATTCGTTGCGGATTTTTCTATATTGTCCATAGAGATAGCCAATTTCACGACCGCCTACATTCATATCGCCAGCAGGGACATCTGTGTCAGGTCCAATGTGGCGGAAAAGTTCTGTCATAAAGCTTTGGCAAAAACGCATAACTTCCATATCGCTACAACGCGTGCCAGGGGTGTGGGGGCTTTGCTTAGGATCAAAGTCTGCGCCTCCCTTAGCTCCGCCCATTGGAAGAGTGGTAAGAGAGTTTTTGAAAATCTGTTCAAAGCCGAGAAATTTAAGAACAGAAAGGTTGACGGTAGGGTCAAATCTAAGCCCGCCTTTGAATGGGCCAATAGCAGAGTTGAATTGAACTCTATAGCCGCGGTTTACTCGGACGATGCCTTTGTCGTCGACCCAAGGAACGCGAAACATAACTGTGCGTTCTGGCTCAACGAGTCGCTCGAGAATTGCAAGACGTTGATATTCTTTATTCGAATCAATTATAGGGGAGAGAGAAGTCAGAACCTCGGTAACTGCTTGAAGGAACTCGGGCTGACCTGGATTTCTTTTTTCTACCTCGTTAAGGACCTCGTTAATATAATTGCTCATTTTTCTCCTCTTTTCTTCTCGTTTTCTTTGTTGCTTTGTGTAACAAAATTTATTTCTCTTTACTTCATTAAATATTATAGCAAAAACCGTGCCAATTGCAAAGTATGTAAAAAATCTTTCAAAATACGAAAAATTCGTAGAAAAGAAGTCATAAAATGTAATCCTTGATTAATTAGATTTACAATATTTGTAATATGTTTTTTCCGCACGAAGTTTAATAAAAAATGTTGCCAGTGTGATAGTGTTGCCAATGCCAATTTTCAATTTCCATACGAAGTTCTCATTTTAGGATGGATTAGTTTGATTTGAAACTTAAGTTGAAGTAATCAGATAACGCTCGTTTTTACAGTGTAAATATGATATAATAAGCGGAAATGAGAATACTTACTGGCATACAGCCTTCAGGTAAATTACACTGGGGCAATTATTTCGGGGCGATGAAGTCAATGTTCGACCTTTCTGAAAAGGGCGAAATATTTATGTTTATCGCAAATTATCACGCTATGACAACCGTTCGCGATGGTGCTGCACTACGCGATGCAACTCGTGAGGTTGCCCTTGATTACCTAGCATGCGGGCTTGATCCTGAGAAAGCTGTAATCTATAGGCAATCTGATGTGCCTGAGGTTCAGGAGTTGGCTTGGTACTTGTCGTGCCTTACTCCGATGGGGCTTCTTGAGCGTTGCCATAGTTACAAGGATAAAATTGCCCACGGCTTAGAAGCTACACACGGGCTTTTCGCATATCCTGCGCTTATGGCGGCAGATATCCTTATAATGAATGCTGATTTGGTCCCTGTAGGTAAGGATCAAAAACAGCACTTGGAAGTGACGCGAGATCTTGCTGGCAAATTTAATAACGCATATGGCGAGATTTTTACTCTTCCTGAGCCATATATACCCAATACCGTCGCTACAATACCTGGCACTGACGGCCAGAAAATGTCCAAGTCATATCATAATACGATTGGCTTATTTGACGTTTCTGTAAAAAAGAAGGTGATGGGTATTGTTACTGATTCAACACCTATGGAAGAGCCTAAAGAGCCTGAGGGAAATTCGATTTATGAGCTTTATAAGCTTTTTGCTACTCCAGAAGAAGTTGCAGAGATGGCTAGGGCTTTTCGTGCCGGCGGCTATGGGTATGGGCATGCTAAAAAAGCTCTTCTTGCTGCATATCACCGACTTTTTGACCCTTTCAAAGAGCGCCGTGATGCACTAGAAAAAGACCCAGATGCTCTTGAGGACATTTTAAAAGAAGGTGCGCGTAAGGCTCGTTTAGCATCAGGGCCAATTATGGAGAAGGTGCGTTTGGCTGTTGGACTTTGATTTATGTTTGAAGTTCGCGATATATCCTTCGCCTACGATAAAGACAAGGTATTGAATGGAGTAAACTTTTCAGTTGCGCCATCATCGCCAGTAGCTATTGTAGGAGCAAATGGCGCGGGCAAAACTACTCTTTTAAAAATCCTTGCTGGTTTAGCTTGCCCCTTGGCAGGTAGCGCGTTTCTAGATAATCGCAACGTATCTATTAATACAATACGCTACAGAAAGCAGCTTGGATATATGCCAGAAAAAATCGCGCTTTCAGATGATATGAAGGTACGAGAATATCTTATTTATAGAGCTGTTATTAAGGGTGAAGTTCCTAGACGCGCAACTCGCAGAGTTGATGAGGTTCTTAAACTATGCTCGCTAAGTGATTTTTCTCGCAAATACGCAGGAGATCTTTCTGCAGGGTTAAAGAAAATGATTTCTTTAGCTGATGCTATTCTTCTTAAGCCACGTATACTTCTAATTGATGATCCTTATTCTGGGTTAGATGTTGCATCACGCAATCTGGCTACTGATATACTTTCTACATATGCTCAAAATTCAAGTGTTATTGTAACAGGGCATGAGATTGAAGAATTATCAAAATGGGTAGATAGTTTTTTGGTACTAGAAAAAGGTGCTATTTCTAAGGCTGTTTCGGCAGGAGAAGATCGTAGTGCCCTAGGGTTGATGGTGCGAAAAGTTCTAGAAGGAGGCGAGTAATGAGCGTCTCTTCAGTGGTTCGTTCAAGAGCAACTAGGTTTTTGCGTAGGCGCAAGTCTACTGCTTTTATAATGTCGTTTTTCTGGGCAGTTGCGGGCGTCATTTTTACAATGTCGCTTCGTGAGGCGGCAGGTTACGCTCTTTCATTACCTGTTTTGTGGTGTTCTGGGGTAGCTAAAATACTTCCATTTGTTGCGGCGTTTATCGGAATGGATCTTATTAGTTCTGAGCGCTCATCTGGTAGAATGGATATGTTTTTAGTGACGCAGGCTAGTCTAAAGGAATTTGTATTTGGTAGATTTACTGCACTGCTCTTTTTACTTTTACAATGGGTATTAGTTTTGCTCGTGGCAGAAGTGTCGCTTCTTGGTATATTACTTCCAGAGGCGTTTGCTCAGGTTAGGTTAGTTTCGTTTATGCCTTCTTTTGCGATACTTGCTATTCAAGGAGCGCTATGGTCGGCAATAGTAATTGCTGCTGGAGCTTTTACGCATCACGCGGCACTTTCTTGCTTAACTGCTGTTACGCTTGCTTCGCTTTTGCCAAGAGCTCTGTGGGTAGCGATTTCATCGTTTTTCCCGAAGTTCTCTTGTTTCAAAAGTGAAATGATATTTGATGTGCATGTTGCTGATTTTGCCTCTGGCCTAGTGTCGTTGCCAGCAGTGATAGGATATTTAATTCTATCTGCTTATGCGCTTTATGTAGCAACAACAAGGCTTGAGATGTTGCGCTTTGAAGGTGTTGGTGGGCGTCGTTGTCGAGTTGGAGCAACTTCAGTATTAATAGCTTCAAGTATATTTATAGCCTCATTAGTTTCTCTTTCGCCGCGTTTTGAATTATCACTTGATATACCAGTTCAAAGTTCTGCGCTACAGTTTTCTTCGCGCACAATAAACTTGATATCAGAAACAAGAGGCAATGTATCTGCCGTTTGTTTTATGTCGAGAAAAGATCCCCTCTTTAGACAAACAAGTAGTATTTTAAGATCGCTAGCTTCAAGAAGCCGCAATCTTGGCGCGGCTAAGTTTGATATTTCGTATATCGATATAAATCGTGATACAACGATGGCAAGACTCTATTCGCGTAATGGAGTTGTGCCTCCAGCAGTAGTTTTTGAGTCTGGCAATAGGCGTAGCGTGTTACAAATTGATGGCCCAATTGATGATCATCAAGTCTCCTCTGCGCTTAGAGATTTAACATTGCCTTTTGCTCGTAGAAAGGTTTGTTGGTTAACAGGCCATAGCGAGCTTTCGTTTTCTGATTACGGTCCAAATGGTATGAGTGATATTGCGCGAGAATTAGTTCGTGCAGGATACGAGAATGTCTCGATAAATTTGGCAGATATGCTTAGTGTTCTGCCATCGGAGGTCGCATTTGTAATTGTGCCAAATGCTAAAAACGATTTCTCAAGAACAGAATGCTCTAAAATAGATTCGTATCTTAGTGATGGTGGCAGGTTGCTAGTTTTGATGAGTGACGCTAGTAGTGGCGGCGTTTGTTCGCTTTTGCCAAAATGGGGCATAAGACCACTTAAGGCTGCTACGACATATTCTCGCACTTTTACTGGTGAAGATGCGATTGTAAGTGAATTTGAAGCTCATCAAATATCCTCGCCTCTTTTAGGCGCGCAAGTAGTTTTTGACGCGCCCGTTGCCTTTGAGCCTTCGTCTGCTGCGGCGATTTCTCAATCAGAAGCATCGTCTTCAAACACGGTTGTTAAGGCAGATAATATTTCTTTTACCGCTCTTGCAAAAGCTGACGGCAATATTTTATCTGCTATTAGCGAGAGAGGCTCTGCTGTAGGTAGCGATTTGTCATTACGTCCAACTCGTATCGTTGTAGTAGGAGACGGGAGTTTTGCTGTGAATTCTCAGCTTAAATTCCGCGCCAATGCGAATAGAGACTTTTTTATGAATATCGCTTCATATCTTTCTGGTGTTGATTCGTTTTATGACGCGCCAGAAAATGCCTGTGGGTTGTTGCCGACGCTTGATGTCTTGAGAGTTTCGCGTTTTATGATTGGCTCAGCGTTGGGCTTCCCGCTGATTTCGCTTATTGTAATGCTCCTTTTTATCTCATGGAGGAAGCATAGATGAATGCATTTAAAAAAGTTTTTCTTTATGTCGTTGCCTCTATGCTACTTATCGCGGCAAATATTTTTCTTTTGAATAAGCCCTCGCCGGAAAATATAGCTCAGTATCCATTTGAAGAAGATATACTAAATGCATCAAAAGTCTCGATCATAAAAGATTCTTCTGAAGTTACGCTTGTTTATGATGGCGTATGGAACATAGAGGAGCCGTTTTTCCAGTTAGTAGATGAAGCAGTTGTAAGTAAACTCTTGGATGCTATTAGTTTTGCTCGTGTACATGATGTTCTTACGGAAAAAGAGCTTGCGTTAGCAGGGCGTAGTTTGATGGATTTTGGGTTGGATAAACCGCTTTTTGAGTTTAGAATATCTTCAAAAACGCGCCCCACAAAAAGCCTTTATTTTGGTTCTCGCACTCCTACTGGAGATGGCGTTTATGTAATGGTGCGCTCTGAAAACCGCAGCGCGCTTGATGGTGTTTTCGTATTGCCCTCATCGGTTGGAGAGGCGCTATTTATAGATGTTGATGATTTGCGTCGCAGGCAGTTTGTCCAATTGGAGCCAGCAGAAGTCTCTTCAATTGATATAAGAAGGGGTTCCGAGTTTATTCGCCTTAGACGTGTTGTAGATCGTTGGCGAATGGTAGCGCCAAACGATATGCCTGCCAACGAGGCGCAAGTTAAATCTTTTTTGACGAATATTTCAATTGCAAAATCCGCTTCCTTTGTTTGGCCTAGTTTAATTTCTTCTGTCTCTTCAAGGGAGCTTTCTGACGCGCTACTTTCCACATATTCTCTTGATGCAGAAAATGCAATAACCGTCACGCTTAAAAATACAAGCGGCGAAGTTATGCAAATACTTTATGGAAAAGATTCTTCTGAAGATATGGTTTATGCCTTTTCGCCATTTTCGCGTTCCATTGTATGCGTGAGTAAGGCATTAAAAACAGACGCGCTTTCAGATGTGTCGTTTTTTGCTGATGATAGACTTTTCCCCAGCAAGATGCCTGATATTACGAGTATTAGATTATTAGATTCAACTGATACTACGCTTTTATCGAAAACTCCTACCGGCTGGCGGATAGAGTCTCCTATTTCTGCGCCTGCCAACGAGCAAGCCATAGAGCAATTGCTTGATAGGCTTTCGCTTTTAAAATCGGTAGATGCCGCGCTAAAAGGAATAGTAGTTACTTTAAGTGACGGTGTTAGTGCTACGGTAAATCATCAAGCGCTTTTAGGTTCTGCGGGATTAGCTAATCTTCGTAGTCCATTGATATTTTCTTTGTCACCCAAAAGTGTAACTAGAATCATAGTTCAAAATTCTGAACTTGGTTCTCTTGATACTGTGATATTTAATCCGGGAAGGGCTGCTTGGGAGAATGCCGACGGGAAGGATGGTAGAATGGTAGCTCAGGACGCGATAAATTCGCTTCTTTCGCAAACGCAGTCGCTTGTTGCTGAACACGTAGTTTGTTTAAAAGTTACAGATGCAGATGTTCGAAGATATGGTTTAGAGATTCCTTACTTGTCTATTGCGTTAGATAGAAGCGAGGAAGAAGGCCCTCGAATTAATTTGTTACTTGGTGAGAAAACTTCCAGTGGAGGTAGATACGCTACACTAGGGGCAATAGAGGCGATATTTACACTTTCCAAAAGCGTAGTTGATAATCTTGAAAAGTCAATTTTGGAGGCATCTGTAAAATGAAGGGTCGTCTTTTCGTTATAGATTTGATGCCATTTCTTTACAAAGGTCATTTCGTTTTTTTGAAGAATCCACGAATGACCGCATCCGGCATTAATACATCTGCTCTTTTAGGTCTAGTTTCTGGAATAATGTCGATTTTAAAACGCGAAAAGCCTACGCACATTGTTCTGGCGATGGATTCGTCTACCCCGACATTTAGGCATAAAGCATATCCAGAATATAAGATTCAGCGACAAAAGATGCCAGAGGATTTGGCTCAGTCAATTCCGTATGCGTATGAAGTTGCAGATGCTCTTGGGATACCTGTTGTTAAGCTAGATGGCTATGAGGCTGATGATATAATAGGGACGCTAGCTGTAAAGGGAGTAGAAGCAGGCTTTGAGGTGTTTCTAGCTACTCCAGATAAAGACGCCGCGCAACTTGTCCGTCCTGGTATTAGTCTTTATAGGCCCGCTCATTCGGGAGATGCAGCTGTCATATATGACGAAAAAGGAGTTTGTGAAAAGTGGTCTCTTTCTTCGCCATTGCAAATGATAGATTATCTAGCATTAGCAGGAGACAGTTCAGATAATATTCCCGGAATAAAAGGCGTAGGAGAAAAAACAGCGATTGATCTTTTGTCGAAATTTGGAGATATTGAAGGAATTATCGCTAGTGCAGATTTAATCAAGGGTAAGCTCCAAGAGAAAATCAAGAATGGTGCAGAAGATGCGCGAATGTCTAAGTTTCTTACGACAATTCGCGTTGATGTGCCTATTGAGCCAGATTGGGATTCGTATGTTATAAAGGAGCCTGAGCTCAAGAAATTATCGTCAGTTTGTGCTAAATTTGAACTTTCGCGTTTGGCTAAAGATTTTGGTATTCAAGTTGAAAATACACCTCTATCCTCTAATTCTAAGGAAGAGGCTACCACAGTGCTAGATGATATTAATTCGTGGAAGCATGAATATAAATTAATTGAGACAGAAGCGCAAGCATTAGAGCTTATAGAAGAGTTAAAGAAGGCTCCCAAGATTGCTTTTGATACTGAAACATCTGGTGTTGATGGCTATGATTCAACAGACGCACATCGCTCGCGCCTTGTAGGGTTTTCGTTGGCTATAGCCCCTGGCAAGGCGTGGTACATAGTGGGTGATTTAATAGATCTCTTTAGGCCAATATTTGCAGATAAATCAAAGATATTTGTAGGTCACAATGTTAAATTTGATCGTTCTGTCCTTCTGCGTAATGGTATTGGATTTGCTTCTGTGCCTCGTGATACGATGCTAGCAGATTATTGCCTTGATTCTGCTCAAAGGCATTCGCTTGATGTGCTTGCTGAGAGGTATTTGAAATATAAAGCAATCCCCATAGCAAAGCTTATCGGAGAAAAAGTTCGCGGCAAAGAGCAGTTGTCCATGGCGGCGCTTAAGCCATCAGAAATTCTAGATTATGCCGCGGAAGACGCCGATATGACATTTAGGCTAGATGAGGTTTTGCGTCCAAAAGTAAAAGAGGCTAATTGCGAGCGTGTCTTAGAGTTTTATGAGGAGCGGCTAGTAAAGATTCTTATTGATATGGAATTAGAGGGCGTGAGAATTGATGTTGATTCTCTTAAGGCCTATGGATTAGAGCTAGACAAGGATATTTTAGAGCTTATTACGAAGATAACGGAATTTGCAGATCCAGGTCTTAATATTGATAGTCCTAAGCAACTTGGTGAACTTCTCTTTACAAAGCTAGGAATTGCAGGTGGCAAGAAAACATCAGGCGGTCAATATTCAACAGACGAAAAAACTCTCTCGAAAATTGAATCTGCTCATCCGGTCGTTGGGTATATACTTCAGTATAGAGCTCTTTCTAAACTAAAGTCCACATATGTAGATAAATTGCCATTGCTTATTGATGGGCAAAATCGCGTTCATACAACATATGCGCAGTCGTTCGCCGAGACTGGTAGATTGTCTTCGTCTGATCCTAATTTGCAAAATATTCCCGTGCGTACAGAACGCGGCAAATTAATACGTAAGGCTTTTGTTGCGAGAGATGAAAATCACGTCTTAGTTTCTGCTGACTATTCGCAGATAGAGTTGCGTCTTATGGCTGCTTTTTCTAAAGATGAGGCGATGTTAGGCGCATTTATGCGAGGAGAGGATATTCACCGTGATACAGCAGCTAGAGTTTATAATTTGATGCCAGAGTTTGTTACTGACGAACAACGCGCGAAGTGCAAAATGGTGAATTTTGGCATTATATATGGGATAAGTGCCTTTGGTCTTTCCCAGAGATTAAAAATTTCTCGTAAGGAAGCTGCTTCCTTAATAGAGACATACTTTAAACTTTATCCTGGCGTAGCGTCATATATTGATAAGCTAAAAGAGTCTGCGCGTGAGAAGGGGTATGCAGAGACATTCTTTGGGCGTAGACGCACATTAAGAGATATTAATTCAGCTAACGCAACGGTAAGACAAGCTGCGGAGCGCGACGCAGTTAATACGCCTATCCAAGGTAGTGCGGCAGATCTTATTAAGGCGGCAATGGTAAAGATAGACGCGGCATTTAAAGCAAACATGTTACGCTCGAAGATGATTTTGCAAATACACGACGAATTAGTCTTTGATGTGCCGATAGAAGAGAAGGATATCGTAACTAAGATTGTCGCTGAAGAAATGAAAAACGCAGTAGATTTTGGGGTGCCTCTTGAGGTTAGTATTGGTTCTGGTCAAAATTGGCTAGAGGCGCATTAATAAGATTTGCTTCTTCTTGAAGCACGGCATACGCATTTGATATAATACAAGTTATGAATAATGAAATTTTTATAGAGGTTTTAGGTTGGGTTCTTGCTTCATACCTAATAGGTGGTATACCATTTGGTTATATTATCGGGAAACTTCGTGGCGTGGATGTACGCGCTGTTGGCTCTAAAAATATCGGAGCGACGAATGTTTTTCGCACAGTTGGTAAAAAATGGGGCATACTAGCGTTCTTCTTTGATGTGATGAAAGGCTTGTTGCCAGTGTTAGCAGCGAAATATCTCGCTGGTGATGATGCTTGGCGCCACTTGCCGCTAGTAACAGGAGTAGCTAGCGTCTTGGGGCATACGCTTACACCATATATGAAGTTTAAGGGCGGCAAGGGTGTGGCTACCGCTTTTGGTATGCTTTTAGGTCTTATACCTGCTCTTGTCGGTGTTACATTTGCAGTTTTTGTCTTCTTTTTTGCGGTTTCAAATTTCATCTCGCTTGGTAGTTGTTCTGCCGCGCTTTTTTTATCAATTGCCGTGTGGTTTAAGTGGCTTGGTTGCGAAGGAGTTGCGAATTTGCCGCAAGCAATTCTAGTTTCATTAATTGCAATTTTTGTGATCATTAAGCATCGTAGTAATATTGTCCGTCTTGTAAAAGGCGAAGAAAATAAGATATATTTCTTTAAGAAATGAGGCCTGCTTGGAGTATATTGCCTGACGAGTGGAAGGATGCACTCTCAGAGAAGGGGCTTAGACCTTTTCGTGCTGCGCAAATACTGCAGTCGCTTTATCGCGATTACATAGAAAAGTGGGATGATGCCACGACATTGCCAAAAGAGTTGCGCCAGCAAATGCAAGAAGAGTTTCCCATAACAAAAACAGAGCTTTCTGATGTTGCTGAATCAGCAGATGGTGTAAAAAAACTTCTTATCTCTTTTGCTGATGGAGCTAGCGTGGAGACAGTTCTTATTCCTGCGACAGGTAGGTTTACTCAATGTATTTCAACACAAGTTGGTTGTGCGATGGGGTGCGAATTTTGTGCTTCAGGAGCCTCTGGGCTAGATCGGTCACTTACTGCTGATGAGATCGTTTCGCAATATATGTTTGGGCGAAAGTTTGGGCAAATAACAAATATCGTTGTGATGGGCATGGGGGAGCCTTTTGCAAATTACGACGAGACAATAAGAGCGCTAAAGTTAATTAATGCTGGCAAAGGTCCAAATCTTGGAGCGCGTCACATAACGATTTCTACGTGCGGCGTGGTGCCAGGTTTTGAACGTCTTTCGCAAGAGGGGATACAGTTTGAGCTTTCAGTTTCGCTTCATGCGCCTAACAATGAACTTCGCTCACAGATAATGCCGGTAAATCGTCGTTGGCCAATAGAGGAACTACTTGAGACTTGTGCTGCATACACACAAAAGACGAAAAGGGCAATAACCTTTGAGTACACGTTAGTAAAGGGTTTTAATGATTCTCTTCAATGTGCTAGAGAATTGGCGCGACGAGTTAAATCGGTACCTATGGCAAAAGTTAATTTAATACCGCTTTCGCCGGTTTCTCACAGACCGGATTTTAAGACGCCATCACAAGAAACGATGCTTGCATTTCTTGATGTTTTAATGAAGAATGGAGTCCAGACAATGCTTAGGCGAAGCCGCGGAAGTGATGCTTCTGCTGCTTGTGGGCAGCTTCGTCGTAGGCTAATCGAAGGTTAAATTAGGCAAGAGAACCGAGACAAGAAAGTTGTTGCGAAGAGTTATAGGTTTATGTTATAATACAAACAAAGTTATGAATAACAAGGTCAGAAACGCTTATTTTTATTTTACCTACTTTGCGTTTGGTCAAACGCGGGGCGTCTTCTGATATTTTCAATTCTACAGTATCTAAGAAGTTGCGATTCGGCCCCGCTCAGACGAGAGGGGTCGATTGCTTTATGAACGGAGAAAAAAATGATAATATTACTAAAGAAAAATGCAGATGAAAGTCAGGTCGAAAGCCTGAAGATGCTTCTCAGAGCTCAAAATATTGAGCCGCATGTTTCTAAGGGCTCAATGCAGACGCTTATTGGCTGCGTTGGTGATGTAGCTCATATTGATCCGTCGTTAATTGAGGCAATTGATGTTGTAGAAAGTGTTCAAAGAATTCAAGAGCCATATAAGGCAGCAAATAGAAAGTTTCATCCAGAGGATACTTGTGTAGATTGCGGTGGAGTTGAGATAGGCGCTGGTCAATTCGGTGTAATAGCAGGGCCTTGTAGCGTTGAAAGCGAGGAACAAATTATTGGTGTTGCACGCGCTGTTAAAGAAGCAGGGGCTAAAATGTTGCGAGGCGGAGCATTCAAGCCTCGCACGTCTCCCTATGCTTTCCAGGGACTAGGCAAAGAAGGCTTACGAATGCTTTCCCAAGCAAAGAAGGAGACGGGACTGCCAATAGTAACTGAACTTATGGACTTTGCGGATATTGAATTATTTAACGATGTTGATGTTATTCAAATCGGCGCTAGAAATATGCAGAATTTTAATCTCCTAAAAGAAGTTGGTTCGTATACGAAAAAGCCAATCCTTCTTAAACGCGGCATGTCGGCTACCATACAAGAGTTTTTGATGAGTGCTGAGTATATTATGGCCTCTGGTAATGCTAATGTTATACTTTGTGAACGCGGTATAAGGACATTTGAAACACAACTTAGAAACAGTCTCGATTTAGGTGTTGTGCCGTTATTAAGACGACTTTCTCATTTGCCTATAGTTATAGATCCTTCACACGCAACTGGTTACGCAAGTATGGTTGAGCCAGTTTCAGTTGCAGCTACAGCAATCGGCGCTGATGCACTTATAGTCGAGGTGCATAATAATCCACAAAAGGCCTTATGTGACGGTATTCAAAGCCTTACGCCTGAAGCCTTTGCTAGCATGATGCCCAAGGTCTTTGCTATTCGTGATCTCGTTGAAAGTTGGACTAAGAAATAATTGGAGATGTAAAATGGATAATCTATCTGAAGCTAGAGCTAAAATTGATGCAATTGATAATGAGATAGCCTCCCTTTTTAGGAATCGCATGGAGATTGTTTCTGAAGTTGCTGAAGTTAAGCGCAAAGCTAAAATAAGCGTCACTGATCCAGCCAGAGAGAGAGAAATCCTTCAGAGAGTTACTAAGACCTGTGGCAAAGAGATTGAAGATCAAACCAGACTTCTTTTTTCTACAATCTTCGATATATCTAGGTCTAAGCAGAGAACTCTTATGGCAGGAGTATCTAGTATTGCTACTCAAATTGAGCTTGCGCAAAAAGCGAGAGAAGAGTTTCCTAATAGGAGTTTAGTGGCTTGTCCTGGTGCAGAAGGCGCTTATGCACAACAAGCCGTTTCTTCGATGTTTACATTGCCTACAATTCTTTATTTCAATAGCTTTGAAAAGGTTTTTGAAGCTGTTGAAAACGGGCTTTGTCCATATGGGGTGTTGCCGATTGAGAATTCTGCTGCAGGTTCAGTTGCATCCGTCTATGATCTTATGCAGCGTCATGAGTTTCACATTGTGCGAGCATTGCGTCTTAAAGTTGATCATGTGCTACTTGCACCAAGAGGAGTAAAACTTTCTCAGATTAAGCGCGTAGTAAGCCATCCTCATGCATTAGCACAATGCACAAACTTCTTGCGAGCCCATCCTGAGATTTCGCAAGTGCCAGGTTCTAATACAGCAGTCGAAGCGAAGAAGCTAGGCGAAAGTGGTACACCTGATACAGCCGTAATAGCTTCTCGCAGAGCTGCAGAGTTATATGGCTTAGAAGTAATAGCAGACAAAATCTCCGATGCTGCATTTAATTATACTAGGTTTATTTGTATTTCAAAAAATTTAGAAATTTACCCAGATGCTGGCAAGTTCAGTATAATGCTCTCCTTGCCTCACCGACCAGGCGCACTAGGCGGAATTATTACTAAATTTTCTGCTATAAATGTAAATTTAACTAAGCTTGAATCGCGCCCTGTGCCAGGTATGGATTTTGAATTTAGCTTTGTTTTTGATTTTGAGGCGCCACCATCTGATAAATCAGTATTAGCACTTTTAACTGAGCTTTCAACAAATCCAGAAATTGAACATTTTACATTTCTAGGAGCTTACAAGGAGAGGTAAGATGAAAGTTGCAGTAGCAGGCATGGGGCTTATTGGCGGCTCAATCTATAAAGCAGCTATTCAAGCTGGGTATGAGGTTCTAGCTATTCATCATGACGATGCAATAGGCGAAATTGATGCCGATTTTGTGTTTGTTGCTATGCCACCAAAAGCGACAGAGTCTTGGATTATTAATAATGCCAAATTGTTTAGACCCAATACGATTGTCATGGATGTCTGCGGTGTAAAGCGTGAAATAACGAAGGTGCTGAGTGACTTAACAGAAAAAAGTTGGTATTTTATACCAGCTCATCCTATGGCGGGTAGAGAAAATAGTGGCTTTGAAAATTCGTTAGCTAATCTTTTTGTAGGTGCTTCGATGATTTTTACGCCATCATCTAGATTGCCAAAGGAAGTGTTAGAAAAAGCGAAAAAGCTTTGTTGTGATTTGGGATTTGCTAAAGTTGTTGTAACTGACGCAGAAACTCATGACGAGATGATTGCCTTTACTAGTCAACTTTGCCATGTTATTGCAAGCGCATACTCTAGCGATGATAAGACAGGCGAAAAATCAATTGGGTTTTCAGCAGGTAGTTACGCAGACATGACGCGAATTGCCACTATGGACGAAAAAGTTTGGGCATCGCTTTTTCTTTCAAATGCTGATAAGCTCAGTCAAACACTTGGAGCATTTATTGATAGAATTAGTCAATACAAAGATGCGATAGATAGGCAAGATAAAGCACGCCTAGAATCGCTTATTATAAAAGGCGCTGAGTTAAAGCGTCGTGAGAATGCCTTGTTAGGGAAGGGGGTGTAAATGTTTGGGAATAATCAGTTTGGGACAACATTAAAAATTTCAATTGAAGGACAGTCACATTCAGAGTATATAGGCTTTTCTTTAGAAGGGATACCTTCAGGTCTGAAAATTGATTTTGACGAGCTTAGATGCTTTATGTTGCGACGCGCTCCTGGAAGAAATTCTCTTTCCACTTCCCGTAAAGAAGCCGACGAGGTAGAATTTCTTTCCGGCTTATCTAAAGAAGGCGTTACAACGGGTGATACGATTAAAGCTCGTATCGCTAACAAGGATGTAAAATCTTCTGATTACAAAACTATTAGCACTATTCCACGCCCAGGTCATGCGGATTTTGGTCAATATGTTCAAAATGGCTTTATATCTCCAGGGGGTGGAGCAAACTCTGGGCGAATGACTGTCGCGCTTTGTGCAGCTGGATGGATAGCGATGACATTTTTGAAGTTTAATAAGATTAATGTCAAAGCGGTAGTTGAATCAATTGGCGGTAAAAAATGCGATTTTGAGCAGACGATACTAGAGGCGGCAGAAAAAGGAGATTCTGTCGGAGGTACTATTTCTTGTGAGGTTTGTGGTATTGCTCCTGGAATCGGAGGGGCTCTTTTTTCAGGTTTTGAAAGTCGTCTATCAGCGGCAGTATTTGGAATTCCCGGTGTTAAGGGAATAGAATTTGGGAATGGCTTTGCATCTAGCTCATTGAGAGGGAGCGAAAATAACGATGCATTTAAAATGGATGGCGGCAGAGTAGTAACTGTTACTAATCGCCATGGCGGTATTCTAGGCGGAATGACGACAGGTATGCCTGTGACCTTTAGGGTTGCGATGAAACCTACGCCGACTATTTTCTTAGATCAGCAAAGCATAGATTTATCAAGTATGACTAACGCTATTTGTAGCGTTAAAGGTCGTCATGATCCTTGCATTGTGCTTAGGGCAACACCTGTAGTAGAGGCTATAGCAGCTTTAGTTACGGCTGATTTGATTTTAGAAAAGAGAAAGAATTTTCCGCCGATTTGTTTGACGCTTACATCTTTAGATATTGAAGGATGTAAAAGAGATTTTTTCAGTCAATATCCATTTGTGGATATGGCTGAAATCAGATTGGATTTGTTATCTGAAGATGAGAGAGAAAAGGCTGCGGAATTGGCTAAAGAGCTTAATGTGCCAACGATACTCACCTTTAGGCGCAAAGTGGATGGTGGAGCTTATGAAGGTAGTGAGGAGAAAAGAATAGAACTTTTTCTAAAACTGCTAAAAGAAGATTCGCCGTTTTCGTATGTAGATTTAGAAGATGATTTTAGAGACGCTTCTGTAGAGGCAGCTGCTAATAAGGCAGGAGTTAGAATTATTCGTTCAATGCATTTGTTTGATGATAGTAAAAAGATAAATCTTATCAATGAGGCTCGCCGCCTTCGTGGTGATAGTAATAGTATACCTAAAATAGCTTACAAGGTTGAAAGTGAAAACGAGGTAGATGATTTTTTTAGAGAGACTCAAGGCTTTGATGAGTTTGAGCATATATTTTTGATTATGGGAGAGATAGGTAAGAAAACGCGACTTGAGGCACATCGATCAAATTCTATGTTGGTTTATAGTTCTACTGGGGCGCTTAGTAGCCTTGGTCATATTAGCCCATCATCGTTGGTTTTAACTCGCTCTAAAAAAGGGGGGCGTAAGTGAAGAAGTTTGCTGTTATTGGTCACCCCGTTGCGCATTCGCTTTCACCAGTGATACATGCGGCGAATTTTTCTTCTCTAGGCTACGAAGGTAGTTATGAAAAGTTTGATGTAACGAGAGAAAATCTTGGCGCTTTTATTGAGAAGACTAAAATCGAGGGGTATTTGGGGCTTAATATAACTGTGCCACATAAGGTAGCTGTCTTAGATTTTTTAGATGAGGTTGATGAAAGCGTAAGGCGCTACGGTAGTTGTAATACAATCTGGTTCCGTAATGATGGTAAGAGTGTTGGCTTTAATACAGATGTGAATGGTTTTTTAGAGACATTGGAAGAAAATAACTTTGATATTAGAGGAAAGAAAGTCGTCTGTTTTGGCTGTGGTGGGGCAGGGCAGGCGTTAGCATTGTGTTCAGTATATGCTGGTGCAAAAAGCGTAGCACTAGGAGCATTACATCAAGAAAGAGCGATTTATTTAGCTAGTAATATTAAAAGCAGAGGTTTTGAAGCGATTGCGCTAAAGTCGCCTATGGAGGATTCGCTAAATGCGCGGATGTTAGCGTGGAAGGAGTTTGCTCTTCAAGCTGATTTAATTATTAACGCTACTCCAATAGGACTCAAAGAAAATGACGAGCCGCTTTTGTCAAAAGAGGCTTTTAGAATTGGTCAGTTTGTTCTTGATATAATACCAACGCGTTCTCTCCCGCCAACTGCTAGCCAATCCCTTGGGGCTGGTGCAAAAGCGTTAGGAGGTGTGGAGTTTTTAGTTGCGCAAGGCGCTAAAAGTTTCGAAATCTGGACAGGGCTTAAGGCCGATAAAAAAGCGATGCTTCGATCAGTTCAAGAGATGAAAGAAGAGGATTAAGTTATGGATAAGATTTATATTTATGGTGCGCCTGCCTCAGGCAAAACAACGCTTGGCAAAAAAATGGCTAAAGCTTTGGGAGAGAAGTTTATAGATTTAGACGAGATGATAATTGCTAAAGAAGGCAGGTTTATTGATAAAATATTTGCTGATGATGGAGAGGGGTATTTTAGGAAACTAGAAAGTTCTGTGCTAGAGGAAATAGCAATACGCTCTGATGCAAAGGTTGTAGCATTAGGCGGGGGGACGCTATTAGATAAAGCTAACCGAATGCTCTGCGAAAAAACAGGGCGTATATTTGTTCTTGATGTTCCAGAAAAAGATATCTTGCGAAAACGCATAGAGAATGATACAACTAAAAGGCCTCTTGGCGAAAAGTCAGTAGAGCGACTTCTTCATTACGCGTCATTTGAAAATCGCCTCCATTCGTGTTTTGAAGTGGCAAATTCTCTTGTTTTAGTTGGAACTAAAATAAAAGACTCTTTTTTAAATGGAAATATAGTAGTTGATGCTACGGTAAAAAAACTATATCCATTGATAAAAAATGCTTTGAGTGTTGTTCCTTCAGGAGAAGAGCATAAAAATGCAAATACAATTTCGTCGTTATATAAGGCTTTTAGTGAGGCGGGGATTGATAGGCATAGCGTTGTAACTGCTATCGGTGGAGGAGTTACGTTAGATTTAGTTGGTTTTGCTGCTGCTACCTGGATGCGAGGGATAAGTTGGATTAATATTCCTACAACTTTATTATCAATGGTAGATGCTTCGATTGGGGGCAAAACCGGATATGATTTAGAATGTGGTAAAAATTTAGTTGGGGCTTTTCATCCGCCAAAATTAGTAGTGATAGATACAGAATTTCTTTCTACATTATCTCCTGCTTTGCTTGCACAGGGACGTGCAGAGATGATTAAGCATGAGATTTTAGGCGCTAAAAAGATGGATATTGCATTAAATCGCATGCCTTCGGCATTGGAGATATCTGGGAATATCAAAATTAAGGCAGATATAGTTAATGAAGATTTTAAAGAGACTTTAAATAAGCGACTTTTATTAAATTTAGGTCATACGGTTGGACATGCGATAGAGAAACTTTCGTCATACACTATCTCTCATGGTGATGCTGTCGCTATAGGATGTGTGGAGGAAGCTCGTATTGCAGTAAGAAAATCTCTAGCATCTAAAGATTGGGTAAATGAACTAATATCGCGATTTAGGGAGGCGGGGCTAAATACGAGCCTGCCTAAGGATTTTACGATAGAAAAGCTTAAAATGGCAATGCGCTCAGATAAAAAGCACAATGGTAATACCGTGCGTTTTGCGCTGCCATGCGGATGGGGAGATGTTAAGAGCTTAGATATAGATATTTCCAAAGAAGGTGACTTATGAAGATATGGCCAGGTTTAAGGTGCGGTAAGATAGTCTGCCCGCCATCAAAGTCTCATGTTCATAGGCTATTAATTGCCTCGTTCTTGTCTGGTGATACTAGCTTATTAGAGATAGAAAAATCTGATTGCGATGATATTCTCGCGACGAAGAGATGCCTAAAAGCGTTAGCACAAGATGATAGAGAGGTAGTTCTTGATTGTGGGGAGAGTGGTTCAACACTTAGATTTATAGCGCCAATTGCTGCTGCGCTAGGTAAGCAAGCACAATTTATTAAGTCAGGCAATCTCTCTCAAAGACCTTTTTTGCAGTATGATAAGTTGGAGGCGCGAGAATATGTTGTTTCTGGCGATGTTTCTTCACAGTTTGCAACCGGGCTCCTTTTTGCGCTACCTCTTTTAAAAGGTGATTCGCGGATTGTTTTTTCTACTCCTCTGCAATCGCGTGGTTATGTACAAATGACGCTTGATGTCTTGAAATGTTACGGCATCATGATAGAAGAGCAAAGGGATGGTTTTGTAGTAAGGGGTAATCAACAATATAAGTCGCCTAAAATCTTTGCTCCAGAAGGTGACTGGTCGGCAGCTGCTTTTTGGCTAGCGATGAATGCACTAGGCTCTTCTATAGAATTATCACCGCTTAATGAGCTTAGTTTACAGCCGGACGCGGTAGCGAAAGAATTGTTTGTATCGCCACCAAGTATGATAGATGTTTCGGAATGCCCAGATTTGTTTCCTGCATTAGCGGTAAGGGTGGCTGCAAGAAAAGGAACTACAACAATTATTGGTATAGAGCGATTGAGAGTAAAAGAATCAGATCGTGTTTCAGCGATGGAAGATATGCTGAAAAGGTTTGGTGCGGAAATTGAAGTTACATCTTCGAAATTTGTTGTGCATGGAAGAGGTGAGTTGTTTAGGTCGGCGAAGGTTGATTCGTATGGAGATCATCGGATAGTGATGGCTGCAGTAGTTGGAGCTACATTTGCTGATGGTCCAATTGAGATAGACGATTCTTCGTGTGTAAAGAAGTCTTACGCGAAATTCTTTGAAGATTTTTCGTCGTTAAGTTTTGTTGACGAAAATCATACTTCTTTGGCGGCATTGTCTTTAGGGTCAAATATTGAGCCAAGGAAAGCATATTTAACGAAAGCAGTAGAGGAGCTTTCTCGCATACCTAGCACAAGAGTTGTTATTGAGAGCTCAATTATAGAAACTAAAGGTGTTGATGTTCCTAGAGAGTATGAGCAAGATAAATTTCTTAACTCAGCAATTCTTTTGCGAACATCTTTAGGTGTTTTAGAGTTTTCAAAAAAGATGCACGATATAGAAGATAGATTAGGTAGGGTTAGAGTTATTAAAAATGGTCCACGAACGGTTGATATTGATTTAATAGAGTTTGATGATTTAGAAATTAATACAGATGAATTAGTATTGCCTCATCCAAGAGCTGCAATAAGAGATTTTGTTAGGGTGCCACTTGCTGAAATAGGACATCATATAAAGACGCGGGGAGGGACTTGCCCCACTGCGTAGGCTGAGTTGTAGAATATTGCCAATATCCAGTGTTGTCAGTATCAGTTTTCAATATCAATGAAGTGAAAGTCTCAAGAGTCCGAGCCGCACAACTAACTAACCGATTACCTGATGAAGGTAATTTGAGTTCTGATGAAGTTGTGTTTTGCAATTGAAAATGGTATACTTAATAGAAATTAATCTAAGAGTTTTGCCAAGGTTATGGAGAGGAGTGTTTTCGTTTCGGAAGAACTCCACCTCTTACGAAAATGAAGGATGGTTATTTATGTTGATGATGAAAATAAAAACAACCTTTGAGATGTTTGCAGTCTTTTCTTTTTCGGTTGTTTCATTGGCTGCTGAAGTTTCTGTGCCTGTTGGTGAAGTCGAGGAGGTTTGTCGCGATGGCGCGCGCACATATCCAGCGCGTATTGTTTCTATTAGTGAGGTGGCTGTTCGTCCACAAGTAACAGGCGAGATTTTAGAAGTCGGTTTTAAAAATGGGCAAAAAGTAAATAAAGGTGACGTGCTTTATCGCATAGATCCAGTCAAGTATGTCGCGGCCGAAAAGAATGCACTGGCTAAGGTTGCGCAAATAGATTCAAATTTAGAATATGCCCAGAAACTTGAGCTAAGGTATCGAGAACTAGTAAAGACAAGGGCCGTCCCGCAGGATGATTATGATCGTGTTAAGTCTGAGCTAAAAGCATGTCAGGCTTCAAAGGCGGCAGCAGAAGCAGATTTACAAGCTGCGCAAGACGATCTTATGCATTGCACGATCGTAGCTCCAATTAGTGGCCGAATTGGTACTACTGCCTTTACGGATGGTAATTTTGTTAGTCGCGGAGGTGAGGAGTTGGTTAGGCTAGTTCAAACTGATCCCGTGCGTGCTGTGTTTGAGATTTCAAGCGTGGAGTATGATGAAGCATTTAATTCTAATCCAGAGCGCATTGTTGAATTCGGTATTGTTACGCTTAGTCGTATGACAGGAGCAGATGTGATAGCAACTGGTCGCGTTGAATATGTTGAAAATATAGCAAACACTTCTACGGATTCAGTGAAGATTTATGCATGTATTCCAAATGAATTAGGAACATTGTTAGCTGGTCAAACAGTTATGGCAAGGTTAACAAGCACAGAAGGGGTGCGCTCTGCTGCGGTGCCGCCTAATGCTGTGGCTTTAGATGCAAAGGGCACTTATGTCTGGGTGCTTAATTCAAGCAATATTGTTGAGTGTCGTAGAGTTGTTAGAGGTCCTCTTCAAAGTGGCAAGCAAATTATTAGGCATGGGCTAAAAAGAGGCGAGAAAATTGTCTTGGATGGCGTTCATCGTGTTAAGATAGGCGACAGCGTGAGAGTTGGGAGATAATATGGTTCAAAACTTTTTTCTGCGTCATCGCCATCTTGCGGCAGTACTTTTGTTGGTTCTAGCGGCACTAGGTGCTATTTCAACAATATTTGTAAAGATATCGGACTATCCTGAGGTAGCGCCTACTATCGTCCAGGTTTCCGCCTCGTATTCAGGCGCTAGTCCATCGGTAATTGCAGATACGGTGGCTACTCCAATCGAAGACCAAATTAACTCAGTAGAGAATGTATATTTCTTCGATTCTCGTTGTAATGATTCTGGCGCTTACGATTTGTATGTGACGTTTTTGCCAGGTACAAATCCCGATATGAATCTTGTTAAAGTGCAGAATGCTGTAAAACGTGCAGAGCCTAAGCTGCCGAGTGAAGTTTTGCAAGTTGGGCTTACGATTGGTAAGTGTTCTTCCGATTATGCTATTCAGTTTTTATTTACTACTGACGGCACGGAGATGGACCATGTAGCGCTTGGAAATTTCGTCAATCACGAAATAAAGGACGCTTTACAGCGAGTTCGTGGGATAGCGTCTGTTTCTTGTAGTAATAATGAGTATGCGATGCGTGTCTGGTTAGATACGATGAAGATGGATGCGCTTGGGCTTTCGGTTACTGATGTAAGAGGGGCAATCTCAGGACAGAATATTCAGCCAGCTGCAGGTTTTGTCGGTAATGCGATGAGCTCTCCATATCTTTCGTATAAAGTCAATGCACCAGGGCGTTTGCTTACACCTCAAGAGTTTGAGTCAATTGTTGTAAGGACTGATGCTAAAACTGGCGCGCGAGTCTTGCTAGGAGATATTGCCCGCTGTGAACTTGGCTCAAAGAGCTATACTCAAGAGCCGCGCGTAGGAGGAAAACTTTGTTATTTGGCTAGTGCCTATGCAGATTCAGAATCAAATACGCGAGAAGTAGCCAAAGCATGTCGGGAAACGGTTGAGGAGTGGATGAAGCGTGCGCCAAAGGGAGTTGAATATAAAGTATTACACGATCAGTCAGATTACATGGAGGAGTTGCTGGGTAATTTTGGCGTAATTTTGGCAATTGTTGCAGTAGTTGCGCTAGGCTTTTGGGGTTTTATTAGGCGATTTAAAGGCTTTGTGTCTCTAGTGTTGATAGTTGCAGTTTCTCTTCTTGCTGGCTTGATTGTTCTTTGGATTACTGGTTGGACGTTAGATGTTATTACAGTATTTGCACTTTTGGGAGGTTTCTCGCTTGCGTTTTTGATTGCCGGTGGTGGAAATACACTCGCTTTAGTTTTGCCAGTAGCCTCATCATTTGCGCCACTTGTTTTTTATGGTGGAATGGTTGGTGCGATGTTTGTTAGGTTTTCTGTTGTTACATGTGCGATTGCAGCAGTTGCGGCCATACTTTCGGTAATGTTACCTAGAGTCGATGATGTTTCAGAGCGCGAAGACAGCAAGGTTCGTTCATGGAAGGGCGTACTTATTATTTGTTTAGTATCGGCTTTGTTTAGTTCCTTGTCGCTTTGCTTAGCCAAAGGCTTTGTGCCAGAAGAAGATAAAGGTGTTATTAAGATTGAAGTTGAACTTTCAGAAGGTTCGTCGCTTGCGCGCACACGCGAGGTGGTGGCAAGGGCAAATGAACTTTTAGCAGATGTTCCAGGTGTTGAGCTCGTTTATACTGCAGCCGGCAATTCTGCCGCGTCAAAGGTCGGAGAAAATCATGCTGCGATAAGTATATTGCTTAAGCCTTGGAAGGAGCGCAAGGGTTTATCTGTTGATGATATTTGTGCAGAAATTGAAAAGCGGCTTTCAACGATTGAAACAGCAAAGTTTTATATAATGCTTTTAACTCCACTGCGTGGAACAGGTGGTATGGGAGGATGTAAAGTATCGCTTTGCGCAATTGGAGCGGTGCCTCCTGCCGAGCAAGCAGCTGATGCAGAAGCATATGCTGATAAGTTTAGAAAGATGGATGATGTTAAAGCGGTAGTTACGACATTTTCTGCCGATACTCCTCAGCTTTATTTCTCTGTAGATAGGGACAAGGCACAGGCGCTTGGGGTTTCTGTCTCGTCGGTCTTCTCGACGCTGCAGTCAAAATTAGCTAGCTTTTATGTGAATGATTTTAATATTGATAACTGCTCTCGTCAAGTTATCGTTCAGAATGAGTATGAGGGGCGTGATGCCATAGAAGATGCGCTAGCGATGCGTTTCCCTGCGCAAAGCGGTCAAATGGTTCCTCTCTCGTCAGTAGGAGAATTTAAATATACATTAGGCCCTCGTGTAGTGCCAAGAATTGAAAAACGCGTAGCAGCAGGCTTAGTTATCCGCCCTGCGCCAGGAGTGTCTACATTGGAGTTGGTAGAACGCATTGAGCAAGATCCTCCAGATATGAAAAAGTATATTCTTTTTTATTCAACGATGACACTTGAGGAGGTCGCTAGCCGCGGTAAGTTTGGTTGGATGGCAATTGCAGGAATTCTTTTAGCCTATTTGACGCTTGTGGCGTTGCGAGAGAGTTGGATCGAGCCAGTGGGGAGAATAATTGAAGGTTTGCCTGCCGTGGCAGGTGGTGTGTTGGGGATTTTTCTCTTTGGTCAAGAATTTACAATTCTTGCGCAATTATCTCTAGTATATGTATTTGCCTTTGGGTTAGGTTTTGCGATGCGCCCAGTGCGCACAGTTGCTTTCGCATTGATATTTTCGACGGTGATAGCAATGTTGATAGGGTGGTTATTTATCGATGTTGGCAAAGCTAGTTTTGCGGCATTTGGTATTCCACTAGTCTCGGGACTAGTAGCGTTGACTCTTACCCAGCTTTTGGGTAATAAGAGATGAGCCTATCCGCAAAGAATATGGCATTCTTTGCGGCCAATAAAATAACATTGGTATTGTGCAACTGCCTCTTGTACACACGCAGTAAAAAGTAGATTTCCTATGAGAACTGTTAACATGATACAATTCAAACATCAAAAAGTAGGTCAGACCTACTTTTTGATGTTTGAAAAGGAGAAAATATGGCAAATTCCAATAATCGGATAAAAGAATACAATACAGTTCATCACCTTGTGAGCCGTATCGCTCACAGGGTCTACTTTTTGAAAGATGATGAGCGCAAGGATTTTTTGGAAATGGTTCGCAGAACTTCAGAATTTTGCGGCATCAAACTCCTTGGTTGGTGCGTGATGGGAAACCATTTTCACATTCGTGTGCATCTTCCCGTTCCTGCGGTTATTGATGAGAATGAAGTTATGCGACGTTATGCTATCTTAAAGGGAGAGAAGGCTGCTCGTAATCAGGGGAATGAATTTATTAAGTGGAGAAGGCTGGGCGCCTCTGGTGAAAAACGAGTTGAAGAGTGGCTCGATAATCAAAGGCGAAGAATGTACAGTGTGAGCAACTTTATGAAGATTGTAAAGCAGTGGTTTACAGCGGAATATAACAGCAGAAATGGGCATAAGGGAACTCTTTGGGAAGCAGTTTATTATGATAGGGTAGTAAAGATGAGAACAATTGAAATGGCTAAGTGTTTAGGGTACATACATCTTAATCCTATTCGTGCAGCTGAGACAGATAAGTATGATGCCTATGTATGGAGCAGTTATTGTGCGTTTTGCAAAGGTGATCAAACAGCAATTGAAGGGATGAGGTTTATTTATGGAGATCAAATGACAATAGAAGAGATTGCCGAGATACATGAAGAGTTGTTGGCATCATTACTTGAAAACGAAAAACTGAAAAGGGCAGAAGAGATTGCACGAAAGCGCGTAGCAGGGTATGAGGTTCCGAATGATCCGTTGACGACCGAGGCGATGATTGCACAGCAGACGGCAAGATTGAAGGAAGTGCAAAAGGCTGCGCTTGAGTTTCGCGAGAAGTGTGCGGAAGATGCGAAGAGAGTTGAAAAGCGTCAATCGCGTGAGCAGATGGTATTGGCGCTGTTGGAGGCAAATCCGGAAATAGATGTTCCGAGTTTGGCAGAGCGAATGTCGCTGAGCGTAGGGATAATTTATGCGACCTTGCGCAAGTTAAAAAGACAAGGAATGATTTCGCAAGATGGGTATTGCGGAAGATGGATTGTAAACATCAAAAAGTAGGTCTGACCTACTTTTTGATGTTTGAAAAGGAGAAAATAATGAAAGAAGAAATGACAGGTGCGGAAGAGGCTGTGCGCGAGTTAACGCTGGCGCTCATGTTTTTGACGAGATTTAGGACAAGGAGAAAGAAGGGACAGGAGGATCCGTGGAGTGCATGGAAAGGATATGATTTTGATGTGATGGATGAGTTGATGGAGAAGGATTTTACTAGAGGATCTATAAGAGAAAAGAGTGTGATACTCTCAAAGAAAGGGATGGAAGAGGCAAGAAGAATAATCGCAAAGTATGGGATTGAAGATTGGGAGTCGCTTAAGGGGGAAAGTGATTGGCCGGAGTGGTTGGAGAGTTTGCAAAGTTAGAAAAGTAGGTCTGACCTACTTTTTGATGTTTGGTTGGGTTGAGAGGAAGGGAGGAATTTGATAAAATACAAGTGTTCCTGAGAGGTGAGAGCCTTGAGGGGATGATAGATTTCCCGCGTGGGGTACGAGAGGGTGTGCTAAAAGGATAGGCGCCGAAGTACTGCTGCGTTTGGGACGCGTCGGAGTAAAGCCTCGGAAACTTGAACTCAAAAGACGCATTGAAGAGGACACTGCCATAGTCCGTGCAGTTTCGCCTCCTTCAGTGTTTCTTTTGAAGGTCCATCCGAGGCACC
>JAGBZX010000029.1 GCA_017628025.1 Kiritimatiellia bacterium
AACCCCAAAGAAACCTAAGCAAAAACCGCGGCAAATATATCGCTACTAGGGCGGTTTTTGTCTTTTTTACCTATTTTTTCGGTAAAAAAGCTAGAATCTTGGCATTTGTTGGGCGAAGAGCTGCTTTTTTTGAGCAAAAACAGTTTGCATCTAGCTGAAGTGTCGTTCAGGAAATCTTTTTGTCCTTTTTCGAGGGGAGATTTAGACTTTTTAAGAGATCTTTTAAGAAGTTTTTGCGTGCTGCAAAGACGGTAAGATTTTTAAAATGAGAATTATGTGCGGAAAAATCTTGGGGGATTTAGAGATGGATGATATTAGAAATTAGGGGTAGATAATGGCAGGTGGATAATTTATACAACTACCGACCTAGAGCATAGTCTCTTGCCAATGTTTTAAGGAACACCGTAATATGCGCCTGCCTCAGCTCGAGTTATTGCGGTGATCGTATCAGCGTTACCGACAATTGAAACAGCATTTGCGAAGGATATGCTCTGTCCTCCCATTGTCTGATCGTATCAGAGTAACCGACAATTGAAACAGCATTTGTAATTGTCATAATATTGTCGTCTCTGAACAAATATTTATCTGGGTCAAGAAAATCAAATCCTTTTGATTTAAAATACGTCCAATCGTATTTGGATCTAACAATATCACCAACGATAAATTACCGGTATTGCGAGTGAAAATCCCTTTCATTCGTATTTGGATCTAACAATATCACCAACGATAGCACCTATCATAATTTCTTCAAGCTATAGCGCGATAAAGTGTATTGTTCCTCGCTTTCGACTCGCCGAGTCGAAAGCTCAGCTTTGCTGAGCGAAGTCTGGTGGAGGTGAGGGGAGTCGAACCCCTGTCCGAAACGGCTTCAACCGAGCATCTACGCGTGTATCTGGTCTTTAATCTCGAATGAGGTACGCCGGCCAAGCAGGCTTATCATCATTCATCCGTTCGCTTCGGCACCTTGCAGCGTCCGAGCGGAGAACCCTGCAACGTGATCTGCTATAGTTATGCCTAGGCGCTCAGCAGACATCGGCGCTTCGACATGCGGCCTTTAATTAGGCGGCAAGAGCGTAATCGTTGTTCGCAATTACTTTTTTTCTCGTTTTTTACGTGGCCAACGAGAATCCACGACGCGCAACCCGACCTCTACACATTCCGTCGAAACCGGATCACCCCCAGTAAAATTTTCGCGTATTATACCAAAATAGAATTCTTTTATCAATTGACACTTATTAAGAGTGATGATATAATTTATCCAAACTAAAAGAAAGGTTGTTTGCTATGGTGTCTTTAAGTAAAAGAGATTTTCTTACTGCCGCAGCAGGCTTTGGCGCTACGATGATTGTGCCAGAAGCACTTGCTACCGAAAAAAAAGAAGTTACCCCTGATTCTGTTTTTAATGTGAAGGCTTTTGGTGCTAAAGGAGATGGCGTAACATCTGATACAAAGGCTATACAAGCAGCGCTTGATGCCGCGGGCAAAGTTTCTGGTACGGTATGGGTTCCAGCAGGCACCTATCTATGTCACGACCTTAAGGTTCCCGAACATGTTACTATAAAAAGCGATCCTGCGTGGATTTTTGCACCAGATACAAAAGGTGCAGTGCTTAAACTCGATAATCCAAATGCTTCCTGCTTGATAAATGTTACAAGATCTTATGGCGCTCGTATTTACGGTCTTACATTGCAAGGTATACCAAAGACACCAAAACCAGTGCATGGAATATATATAAACAACGAAAAGGATTTTTCACCAAAGGAAGATTCGTTAGTCGTTGACAATGTTAAAGTTCAATATTTTTCAGGTAATGGCATATATCTTAAGCGCGCGTGGCTCTTCCTTATCAGGCACAGCCAGTGCTATCGCAATGGTATGTGTGGCGTGATGCTATATGGGTGGGACGGCTTTGTTTGCGACAACCAGTTCTCCTTAAATGGAATGCACGGGTTTGGGTGTGATAAAGTTGGCGCGGCAATTATGTTCACAGGCAATAGGCTTGAATGGAATAAAGGCCATGGACTTAGGCTTTGTGAATGGGCTACATGGAATGTTACAGGTAACTCGTTTGATCGTAACCATGGCGCAGGGCTATACGCTTGTCGATTAAATGCCTCTACCTTTACTGGTAATACCTTTAATCGCAACGGACGAGATCCATCAACCGTCACTGGCGGCGGTGCACAGTCGTGTCAGATTTATCTTGAAAGTTGCCGCGGCATAACTTGCACTGGTAACGTTGGTCTAGCTGGTCGTGACGATGGCGGCGGCGGAGAGCTTACTCCTCGCGTTGCTATTGTTGCTAAGAAAATGCAATACAGTATAGTTAAAGACAATGCTTTTGCTATGGGCTTTACCGAGAAACTATACGAAGATCTCGGTGGCCATGGCACCGATTATATCTATAAAGATAATGTCGGCTATCCGGCAAAGTCCTAATAGATAAAATGATGCCGCGACTTGTCGCTGGATTGTACGCGGCTATATTTGCCTCGCTTAATTTGTCGGCAAATAGTGACACTAATAGTGTTCATTATTTGCCGAAGGTTGTTGTTTATGCTTCACGCTTAGATGAAAATATAAATGACATGCCGGCAACTATTTTTACTCCAAAAAGTATCGCTCAGAGCGGAGCGCGTGATTTGCCGCAGTTATTAAATAAATCTTCCGGCGTTGATATTCACTCAATGGGCGGAAATCCTCTGCTAACTTCAATAGCAATTCGCGGGTTTGGAGATAATGCATTTAGCCGTATAAAGTTTATCTTTGATGGTGAGCATTTGAATAATGTAGATATGAGCACTCCCAATCTTACGAGGATACCTCTAGCAGGGGTCGAGAGAGTGGAGTTTTTACGAGGACCTAATCCTGTTTTATATGGAGATGGAGCAGTAGCAGGAGTGGTTAAAGTTAAAAGCGATAGTGACGATTACGACGAATTAACGAAAATAACTGCTAGTGCTGGCTCTTATAATACATATGGCGTAAACTTACTTACTAAAGGCGGGATAGAAGAAGAAGGTGTTTTGTATGGCGTATCATATGATTATCAACGTTCAAGCGGATATCGCGAGAGAAGCGCCTATGGCATCCATACACTAAATTCAAATGTGCGAAAGAATTTTGAGAATGATTCAACATTCTCATTAAAAGTAAATTATCAAAATGCATCATACGAATTGCCAGGCGCTTTAACTTATGATGAGTGGCAGGAAACACCTAATAAAGCAAAATACTTAGCTGACGCGGCAAGATTATGGAGCTTAGGCTTGTCTTTTGATTCAAAAATAAAAGTATCCGAAGATTCTGAGCTTAGGATAGATGGCTCTTTAGCACATAATTTTAGGCATGTTTTATATAACAGTTCAAATAGCGATTTAGAGTATGATATAGATTCTTTTCATCTTTCGCCACGCTATTTTCTGGAAAAAAATCTGCTAGGGCTTAAAAATGAATTTACAACGGGGCTTGAGTTTCGCTATGATCGATATTCAGAAAATCATCCAATGAGTTATGGCACTAAAGTAAAGCGCTGTTTTACGAGAGACCGCTCGGCGTTTTTCGCTTTTAATGAGATAGAATGTAGTGAGAGTTTGTCGTTAAATGCTGGTGTTAGAGCAGAGAGAATTTACAATAAGTGCGCTAGATACAGCAATTTATCACAGTTTGACAGTATTGATTGGCAAGGTGATTACGAATTAGCTTTGGTGTATAGACTGGCAAATTGGGCCAAAACATATTTAAAAACAACTAGATTCCATCGCTCGGCATTCAGTGATGAGTTGTCATATACAGAGGATGGAAAATTCTTAAAGCCCGAAAATGGTTATTCACTTGATATAGGAGCGGAGTTTGTTTTTTTGGAAGAATTCACATTTGATATTAATGGATATGGTACATTAATGGAAGATGAAATATTTTATGATAGCGCGATTAAGCCGTTTGGGTATAATGTAAATAGCCCGGCGAAAACAAGGCGCGCGGGATTTGACGTTGCTATTTCATGGTGCCGAGAGAAGGTTGCGGAAGTCAATCTAAGATATGGCGCTGTTTATGCTGATTTTGCTAGCGGCATGTATAAAAATAATAAAATTCCATTTGTTCCAAGTCACAGAGGGCGCGTAGAAGCTGGCGTGTGGATTAGTAATGATGTAGAGATCAAGGCTGGTGTTTCCTTTGTGGATAGCCAGTATCTTTCGGGTGACTTTGCGAACAGTGCCAAAGAACTAGATTCTTATTTGTTGACTGATATATCGGTATATTACGAGCCTTCGTGGGCAAAGAAATACCGATTCAAGGCTGTTATTGACAATCTTTTCGATACTAATTATTGTGATTATGCAGGAATTGGGTATTATTATCCAGCACTAGGGCGAAGTGTAGTTTTTACGCTTAGTCGCGAATTTTAAATTCGAAACAATAAAAACAAAATGATTGACAACGACGAACTTTAAGTGTTATAATTTAATCATAAAATAAGATTAGAGATTTTTCCAAAGGAGAAATATGAAACAATTAGTTGTGTTTGCGTTGACGATGCTTATCGGTAGTTCCTTTGCGGCAGATAAGTACTGGACAGGTGCTACGAGTGCAAGCGCGGCGCTAGCTGGTAACTGGTGTGATGATCCGGAACTAACACAAGTCTCTACCGCCGCGCCGACAGAAGGTGATAATATTTATCTAACGCAAGGCTCGGCTGCAATGACTTGGGATATAAATAATATTTCAGTAGGCTCATGGACGCAAAATGGCTATGCAGGCACTGTAACTTTTTATACAGGCAACAAGCAAGGAATATCTGTAAATGTTTATGGTTATCTTTCCGATGATGGAGTAACCAGGATTTTAAAAGCTACTGGTGATATCGTTTTAAATACAGGTACATGGACTACGCCAAATCAGCCATCAATGAGCTCCTCATATACGGCATGGAAGAACGGTCAAGGCGTGTACAGAATGATAGTTGATGTGGACGGTAAATTTACGCTCGGTGCAGATGCGAAAATTGATCTTACAAATAAAGGGTTTTTGTATAAACAAGGACCGGGAACAGGTACCTACAATAAGAGCTGCGGCACGCATGGAGGTATGGGTGCTAGTACAAATTCTGACTCTCTTAATAAAAATTGTTATGGAGTGATTCATAGCCCTATCACGATCGGTTCTGGTAGCGGTAATCAAAATTATAATGGTGGCGGTGCAGTGCAAATGAAAGTTGGTGGAGTAGCAGAGATAAATGGATCAATAATAGTTACAGGGAAAAAGAGCAGATATCATGTTGGAGCCGGCGGCAGTATTTATATTATAGCAAAGTCTCTTGTGGGGAGCGGCATGCTTAATGCAAATGGTGCTATCGGAGAAGATAACACTTATGACAGTGGTGGTGGCGGCGGTCGAATTGCAATAAAACTAACAGGAACGGACGCTTCAATTGATGCTTTCAGTGGTACTATTCAAGCCAAAGGCGGAGATTATTCTGGCAATAGTGCATTAAATGATGCAACGGGCGGCACAATTTATATTGAGGAGGCTTCTGATGTTCAGAAGTGCGGAACATTGATAATTGACGGCCTTAATGGAGGCAGTTCTGTTAAAGTCGTAGGTAAGGAGAGCTATACATTAATAAACGAAAGTATTTTAGATGGTGTTGTCCCTAAAAAAATAATCCTTCGCCCATACGCTAAACTAGGTTTAGCATTTAATGGTGAATATACTCTTCCGCCGTATGAGATAGATGCTACTAGTTCTGTTATAGTATGCCCAAGTTGCAATCTCGTTCTTGACAAACCATTAGATTTTACGCTTTATTTAGGAGAAGCTGGTTCTACAGTCACTCCAGGAGAACCGCTTAACGGCGAGTTAGATTTAAATAGCGGAGTTAAGTTATATGTTGATAATACTGCTACTATAAATGGTTCTTTTAGAATTAAAAGCGGTGGAACCTTAACGCATTTCAAAAATCAAGCTTCAAGAAAGATGAATCTTACTATTACTGGTGATATGACGGTCGAGGAGGGAGGAAGTGTAACGGCTACTGCATTAGGTAATGGAACGACTGGTCGTGCAGCCAAAAACGGCGGAGGTAGTTATGGCGGACGCTCAGGTAATAGTTTCCTTAAGTGCTATGGTTCAGTAAGGGAGCCAAATTCTTACGGAAGCCAAGGTTATGCTTCGGCGGCAACTGTCAACGGAGGAGGCCTTATTAGGTTTACTGTTAATGGCGATTTAATAATGAATGGAACAATAACTTGTAATGGCTCTAGTTCTAGTACTTACCCAGGCTCAGGCGGGTCTATTAATATAAAAGCAAAATCAATATCTGGCACAGGTAGCATTTCTGCTAATGGAGGAGCTTATACTGGTACTAAGACGGCGTCTAGTGGAGGTGGACGAATAGCTATTCATTTGACGGGCGAGGGTGAAGATTTTAGTTCGTTTGATATATCAAAGATAACAGCTTATGGTGGGGTGAAGTCATCAACAAATATCGGAGGAGCTGGCACAGTATATTTAAAAAATGGTGATGAGGCCATTAATGAGGGTACTTTGATAATTAAAAACAAAGGAATTCCTACTTCGTATACAGATTTCATAACTGGGTCAGTTACCGATTTAGATGTCGGCAAGGTGCTGATTGAAAACGCCAGGCTTTTTGTTTCTAATACAACGGTAAAGGTAAGCAAAGGTTGGGAGACTTCGTCCACTGCGGTTCTCACGAGCGAGGAAAACGGCAATATTCAGCTCACAGGAGATGATGATTTTGTAATTAAAGGAATTAATGAATTTTATTCAATAAAGTGCGAGGTTCCTGGCAAGAAAATTAAATTTGGAACTACAGAGGGCGATGTTTTTTCAGTGTGCGAAGGAGGAATTATCGGGATTACCGGCACAGAGGAAAAGCCGATAGAACTTTTGCCAGCTGTAGAAGGCGAGACATGGCGCATCAAGTTGCCTACATCTAAACTTTCTGAGTTTAATATGCAGTATCTTCTTGTTGACAGGTCAGACGCTTCTTCCGGAGAAGCGATTATTTCAGCAGATTCTGCTGAGAAGACACAGGGATCAAACGTAAATTGGAGATTTGCTGCTATCGTTTACGGGGATGAAAATAAGTGGTTGGGAACTGCTAGCGCACAATGGAACGAGCCGTCAAACTGGAGTCTTGGGCGTGTTCCTGTAGAGACAGACAATATCACGATTTCACCTTCAGATAATACTCCAGAACTATCCGCTGATATAGTGGCGCTTGGATTTGTTGTTGAGGCAGGAGCGAAAGTTAAGTTATGTGGGTGTAATTTGACTATTCAAGAAAATTTCAGTATTAACGGCATTATAGAGTGCAGTTCAAAAGAGCGTATAACGCTTGCTGGTAGTACTATTTCTATGGCATCAGGTTCTTTAGTGAGCGCGTATTCGACTGTAGTTATTACCGGCAGTGGAGAACAGAGCGTCAGTATGAACGCAAACCTATACGATCTTGTCGTTGAAAAAACAGGCGGTTCTATCTCGTGGTCTGGTACTTCTTATGCAGCAAGAAAAATGCTATTTAGTTCTACTGATACAGCGATAACATTTGCTTCAGGAACATATTTAAAGACCGATGTTTTTGAAGCAAACGGTATTAATGGCGAACAGCCAACGCTTACGCTTTCCGGGGGCTGGCAACTTGACGCAAAGACATACGCGAGCGCAACTGGAGTTCAGTTGGGCGGGTGCGATGCCTCGCGAGGCGTTGGTCTTGTAGTAAATTCTCCTTATGTTAATCTGGAAGAAAATAACAATTGCATATTTAACGAAAGTCCTGTAGTGTGGACGGGCGCGGCGGGAGATTCAAGGTTCCAGACTGCAGGCAACTGGAAGAACGGTATTGCACCGGCAGAAGGCGATTATGTAGAGATACCTTCAGGAGCAAGTATAAGCATATCCTCCGCTACAAAAGTTGGTTCGCTTTTTGTCGTCGGAGGAGAGGCGGCAACGACTCTTACGGTGCGCGGCAGCCTTGAGGTCAGCGGCTATCTTTATGTTGGACCAAAGGCTACGCTCATTTTAGATGCGCCAGTAGTAGTCAACGGACAGCTTTTAATAGACGATGGTGGCGTTATAACTCATACCAGAGGAGGGACTGCCGAGACGTATAAAATGAATCTTACGGTTTATGGCAATATGTCGATAGAAAAAAGCGCTAGGGTACATGCGGACGGCAAGGGATATACTGCTGCCACGGGACCGGCATACGGTTCATTGGGAATAGGAGCATCTCACGGAGGCTGCGGCTCATATAATACGGAAGCAAGTGACGTTAAACGCTGTTACGGCTCATATATCGCGCCAAATACTTATGGCTCAGGAGGCTACGCTCAAGGCGCTGGCGGCGGAGTCGTCAAGATTACAGTCGGCGGCGAATTGAGAAACGACGGTGTTATTTCGGCGGATGGTGCGCAAGGCGCAGACTGGTACACGTCTTCTGGTGGCAGTATCCATATAAAGTGCGGTAATTTAACTGGTGCTGGTTTAATAAGCGCTGTTGGCGGTATGGGACTATCAAACAACCAGGGCGGCGGCTTGCTTGGCGGCGGCGGGCGTATCGCAATTGAAAAAACTACCGATGGAGATTTTTCAGGATTTCTTGGCAGTGTCACCGCATCAGGCGCTCCCTATACGGTCGCTCAAGATCCAACGCGCATGCCTCATGGCAGCGCAGGTCCCGTTACTTGGATTTTGCCAAATTCAAGGCCTTTAATAATTGTCGATAACAAAGGGTCGACAGCGCAGCACTGTTTGGGAATAGAGTTGCCGACTTCAAGCGCTGGCGATACTCCGAAAGAAATGAGGAAGTTTGATATTGTTCTTAGGAATTCTGGCATTCTATCACTTCAAGGGGATGTTAGGATATATGATTTGGCTTTAGAGACAAGCAATACAAAACTTTATCTTAACGGGTATAAGCTTACGATTGTTTCGTCAAACCATAAAAACCGCAGGAACTGGAAGGGAACTGTGGATACTGGAAGCGGCGGTACGATAGAGTGGGTTAGTGGTTTTTCGCTTGTGATTCGCTGAGATAGGAAAATCATCGCCAGTTATTTATGTTGTTGGTGACAAAAAGCCAACGATGTGGTATACTTTTTATATGAAATTTCTATTGCTCGGTATCTTGATATTTGCGACTTTTATAGCTTATGCTGACGCTTTGAAATTAATGAAGCAAGGTCATTATTTCGAGGCGTATACAGCATATACGAATATAATTTTTTCGGAAGATACTTCAGTAAATGAATCTAAGAGGGCGCAATCGTTGCTAGATGCTTCAAGGTGTTTAGTTAAGCTTAAAAACTACAATGAGGCTTTTGAATTTCTTAAAAGTGTTGCTTCAAGCAGAGATGAGTTTGCTGTAGTAGTTGCTTGCTCGCAAGCCTTAGGTGAACTTTGTCATACAGGAACCATGATTAAGGGTCAATATCTAAGAGGAGAGAATAGCTCAACTTATTCGTCATGCGAGTATGATAGAGTATTGAGACTTAGGTGGCTAGTAAGAATCATGCCACGAGTGTATATGCAGAGCAAACTTAGACAAAGATGGTTTTGGACTGAGGTTGTAGAGTCACTAGAGATGAATGGGCGCAATAAGAGTGATGCGTGGAAGCTTTTTGAACTAACTAATCTAACTAAATTGCCCATTAAGGTTGTTAAGATTGGTGGCAGAGGTTCAGATTCTGAGCAAAAACCTGCTCAAATCAATGAAAAGGGGGAAGTTGTGTTTCATTCGCTTCCTAAGTCATGGGGCAATGCTCTCAATGATGGCCAGCGATGGATGTACGCTAATGACATGCGCGCGGCAGTTGATCCAAGGGGTAGAGAAAAATCGGCCAAGAGTTTAGGTGATTTTGCGTATTGGCAATTTGGAGTAGGAAATCTTCACAGTTCCACGAATATGATAGCGACTCTTAAAACTCTGGAAGACGATGAAACGCTAATGGAGATTAATGGCGAAATAAAGAAAATCAAGTTGCCGATGGAATACAATTACCTTAGAATGTGGCGAGAAATAAAAGATTATAAAAGTATCGGAAAAGAGTATGAAAGAAGATATCAGTTCGCAAAAGCAGTAAAAGCATACGAAATTGGTAATTTAAAAGAGGATATGAGCAGAATAGTTGATTTTTTGGCTAGTCAAACCAAGTCCAATTTCTGATTGACAAACACGAGGGAAATGTGGTATAATCCAAAAAAAATGAAGGCTATCTTTAGAGTTTTTTCTATAATATTTATTTGTCTAATAATGGGCGCGTGCGCGTCCATCACTGAGATATTTGCGCCTAAAGAGCCTGTAGATACTAATGTTGTAGCTACTTGGTGGGATGGACCACGCATTCATAAAGGCGTATCTTTGATTGTACAGGTAGGCTCTGATGCAATGACGCCAATTACGATGGAATGTATCGTAGACGAAAATGGCGATATAGTTCTTCAGCATTTATTGCAAGAGCCTGTAGCGTGTGATAACTTAACGCTAGATGCGCTTAAAAACAAGCTAGTTAAGGCTTACAAGGTTTACTACACAAATCCCAAGGTTACCGTAACATTTAGACCGTATGATGGTAGAGGCGTCTCCCCGTGGGGGACAGTGACGGTGCTTGGTGAAGTTCGTTCGCCAGGGCCTGTTAATATGCCGCCGACTAATGATATGACTGTTACGAAAGTTATTCAAGCCGCTGGAGGACTAATGCCTTATGCTGATCAGCGCAAAATTAAAGTCACGCGCTGTGACAGAGACGGCAAGCAGAATCAGTATATCGTAGATGTTGATGAAATAGGCAAAAAAGGTCGCCCCGACAAGGACATGGTTCTTCGTGCTGGCGATGTTGTGTGGGTGCCTGTGACTTGGTGGTAATTTTTTAATTCAGGAGGCGTACATGAAAAAAATAATTACAGTTGCATTAACAGTGGTGTCTATGGCATCGGTAATGTTTGCATTTGGTAATACTGCTCAAAAGGAGATGTCCCTTGCCCAGGCGCGTAGCAAGATTACTGAGTTAGTCTCTACGCCAGAATCTATTGGTGGCGTTATGGCTCAGCTTTCTGCTGATAATCAGAAGAAGTTCGTTTCTGACATTAACGCAGCTATTTCTAATATGCGCGCAACTGTTGAGGAAAAGGCAGCTAAGTTTTATGCTGTAAATAAGGCGATACTTGTAGCTCCTGGTACAAAGAGCAAAGGCTCGATTCTCGCAGAGATTTTTGCAGTAGTTCCTACATCGGCACTTGCAGTAATAAACGAGCGCTTCGCTTCTGATCTTTTTAATCGCGCTGCCGATCCTTCTCGTACATATAGCGATGATGAGTTTACGAAGATTGCTCAAAAATCAATGAGCACGATTATTGAGCGTTGCGAAAAGGCAGATGACGCCTCTATTCGTCAGTCTTTTGCAATTCTCATGTTCGTGCGCGCCTCAAACGGTACTCCAAAAGATCTCGATAAAACACTTGTTCAGATGATTCCTTCAAAGGAGGCTCGCGAAATCGCGCTTGATGAGTGGATTGGTCCTGCGCTTGGCAAGACAGGCGCTAAGTCTTATGAGCCAATGCTTGGTGTTACTGACGCTGGCGAGTCGATTGATGTGCCTATGACTCTTGGCATGATCGGTCCGTCTATCATTGATGTAATGTTCCACGATTTAGCTAGCCAGTCGGGCGTCGCTTCTCAGATTTTCCACGATGCTGGCACAGGTTTGCCTCAGCGAATTGTTGATTTAGAGAGAATGCCGCGTACGCTTAACCCAGAAGCGCCATTCTATCCATCAAATACGCGCCCTGGTTATCAAAAACAGGAGATGTAATTCAAAACGGAAGGTAAAAATGAAAAAGACTCTTTCTTTAGCTCTCGTAATTACGACTGTAGCATCTACTGCATTTTGCGCTAGTGAAGTAAATAGGCCTTCTGGTATTCGCCTCGGTAAGCGCATGACGCTTAGGCCATATGTGTCTATGTCATATACGTTTGACTCGAATATTGATCATGACCATACTGAAAGAGCAGGCTCTATTTGGATAGTAAGTCCTGCTATGGATATGATTTACAAGTCCGACAATTGGGATGTTTCTGCTCGTGCATGGTATGATTATCACGCTTATGAGGGTTATCACAAGCAGCTTAATGCCTCATCCTATGGTGAAACATTTAGCCTTAAGTGGAACGATAAAAATCCTAAGGGGTGGAATCTTGTTTTAACTGAACGTTATCAGAAGATTTCGCAAGATGATGATCTTTCGAACCATGGCGGCAGGGGCCTTGGCCGCGATAGACAGCTCTTTACTGTTGACAGCGTGTTAGGTCATCGTTTTACCGAGAAGATTCATGCTAGCGTGGCTGGTGGCTACTATTACCTTGATTATGATAATTCTCAGAAGTCCTATGGTACGCTTTACGGCTGGAGACGCGCTCTTGCTGGCGGTGAAGTGGGCTATGCTTTCTCAAAGTGGTTTGACTTCCTTATCTCTGGCTCCTATCAGTGGTACTGGCAGGATAATTTCGAGAATAAAAACGTCTGGGATACTCCGCCTAACACAACTAGCGAGAAGCTCGCTAATAATTCCTCTGGTTACACTGTTTCAACAGGTATCGGCTCTCACTTAACTGAGCGTATCTCGTATCGTGCGCTTCTTGGTTGGAGCCGCTTTGAATACGCAAAAGGTCTTAGCAACCGTGATAATGTGACGTATTCATTATCTGCCAACTGGAAGGCTAGCGATACTTTAAGTATTATGCTTTTAGGCTCTAGTTACTATCAGCCATCTGAAGTATATTATGGTTCATCGATGATGGTTAGTACTATTGGGCTAGGTGTTGGCAAGTCTCTTGTCCGTGGAAAACTTTCTGCTACTTTAGACTTAACTTATCGTCATGAGGAAACGCAGTACCAAACATTAGCAGGGACTGGTTTTGACGAAGATATTATCACTGGCCGCGTTGGTCTTAACTATAATATCAACAGATTTGTCTCGCTCTTTGGTCGTGTTGAATATCAGACAACTATGACAAGCGGCCAGTACTATGGTAGCATCTACGATTACGACCGCTTCCGCGGCACGCTTGGCTTACGCCTAAGCTATTAACAGCGTGCAGAAATTTGCTTCTAAATACGCACTTGCGGCGCACTTGTCATTCTTGACGGTGGCGCCGCTCGTCCTATTGCAGTATTGCTCCGTATTTCAAACGGCCACAGCGATGCTGTGGATTGCTTTTATCTCTTTAGTATGGGCGTTTGCTGCCCCTTCAGTGTTATCTTCTGAAGGTGTTCATGCCTCCAGAATCCGAGTATTAAAGGGTGTTAAAAGAGATCCTCTTTTTTGGTTTTCGTTAGCTATTGCCTTGTTTGCTGCACTTAGGTGGCTTAATTCAGGCATAGAAACAATTTATGATTTTGATATTCAAGATTGGAGGGTAAAAGGCTCTGCATTAGAGTTTTTGCCTTCGGCTGCCAAGGGGTCTGGTTATTTAGAGTTTTCCTTTGCCGTTTCACTAGTAGTCCTTCTTGTTGGCACGCGTCATTCATTAGGAAGAAAAGCTAGGTTTTTTTATGTTGGTTTCTCTTCTTTTATTGCTGCTATCGCCGCGATTGTTCAATTGGTAATGTGGGATTCGGGAGATGCTCTTCTTGTGGCAAGGGCGGCTTGCGATATTATTGATCCATCGTTTATAGGTACTGTGTATGCTGTTTTCGCAATTGCTAGTTTTTTCACAATAGCCATTTCATTTGAAAACAAATGGTCTCTAGCGGCATTTTTATCTACCTCAACGGCAGTACCTCTTTTAGCAAATGCTGTTGTATTTTCAACCCCTACTACGATAGCATTTATGCTCGCGGCAATTTTGTTGTCGCTATTAGCGGTATTTCCATATGCGATTAAGAATTTGCAAGGTTCGCAAATAATTAAATGTTTGCTTTCGTACATAGTCTCTGTAGTATGTGCCGCGCTTCTTCTAATGGCTATATCGGAAGATGAATTTTTACTTCATAAGGTATCGTTCTTTACTGATTGGCAATTCTTTACAAAAGAAATTGCTGCTAAGCGAGAAGTCTTGTCTGGGGCATCATTGAAAATCTGGCTTGAGAACATTTGGTTAGGTTGCGGACTTGATTCGTTTAGGCTTGAGCTACCGTTTGCTCTTTCTAATGAAGCTAGAGATATAGTTTCTCCTAAGCAAACCGCTCCTTTAAATGGCTGGTGGTTACTATTGACGGAACGCGGTATTGTAGGAACGCTGGTTTTCGTAATAGTTGTTATCTTTTTAGTTTTCTCACTCTTTTATAGATTAGTTTTAGCTATTAAATCTTCCTTTTCAGCGGATGGTGAAGAATTAGCCTATTCGCTATCATATATGTTTTTCTTGCCGGTTATAGTTCTAATGTTTCTTACAGCTTGTACATTCTTTGAAGTGTCGGCATGGAGAATAGATGTGCTATTGCCAATGTGCGGTTTCTTTGTGGTAGGTGCAAGATCCGTTCGAAATGGTTGAGGAAAAGTAAGCGGCAGAGTTATTTTAAAGGAGTTTTAAATGGCTGATAAACCAATTTATTATGGAGGCACAGACAAGCGTTCTCCTATTTATTATGGCGGAACCTCATCCATAGCTTATGGGGGGGTGCCTCCAAATGGTGGCAAGCCGATGTATTATGGTAATGGTGGCGCTTATGGTGCTTACGGGGCTTACGGGGCATATGGAGCTTACGGAGCATATGGTGGCAATGCGCCAGGCTCTGATACTGACACAGGTATTATGGGTACGATTACTACCGCGCGAGTTCTTCGCGTTATTTCTCAAAGGTGGTTATCGATATTTGTCTTTCTCCTTGTAGGTTTAATAATCTCATTTGCGATTTATAAAATTTCCCCTACAATTTACGAAGCTCGTAGTGAGTTTACGATGGATATGCGTAGGGCGACCTCGCATAATAATACTCTCGATCAGATAATGCCTGACTATGGTAACACGTATGCGGAAATTTTCAATACGCGTATATCTGATTGGAGAAGCGAGAAAATATTCGCTTTGATTATTAAGCAGTATCAAAATGATCATCCAGCCTCAACTGTTCAGGACGATGAGATAATTGCAGTATTAGCAGAGACAAAATTAGAACTTTTAAAAAATTCGCGTATTATTACTATTACTGCTAGATCTAAATTACCTGCGCTAGCAGCTGATATAGCAAACTCTTACGCAAAAGCTATTGAGGCATTTACAGACGAAGAAAATAAGGTTCGTTGCGATAAGGCTGTAAGTCAAATCCATGCCAATGCCGAAGCAAAGCGCCGCGAAGTAGAGAAATTAGCAACGCAAATAAGAGATTTCCGTACTGCTAACAAGGTTGATAATTTACGTTCATCGCGTGACACAATACAGCAATCGATATCAAAAACTACGGCTGATATTTTGTCTTTAGAGACGCAAGAAACACAGCTTATAGAGTGGGAGAAACTACTTGATAAAGTTCAGAAGGATCCTGAGAGCTTTGGTGTCTTGGCTGCTGGCATTCCGCGTGCGCAAGATATCGCTCAGGAATTTCGCGCGTTTCAAGATGCCTCTAGCGAGCATTCAAAACTTTTGTTCTCATACACTGATAAGCACCCGCTAGTTGTGACAAAGCAGAAAGAGTTAACTGTTGCAAAGCAGCGTTTTCTTGATGCTACCCAGCGTGCGTTGCAGTCTGGGCGTTCATCTTTGCAAGTTCTTAGAAATCAGCTTATAAATTTGAAGAACAAGCAACTTGATTTGCGTAATGAACTCTCATCATGCGAGCAGCGTATAGTTCTTGCTGAATCAGGACTTGGGATGCTTGAGGCTGATTTCGGTGTTGCTAATAGAGTACTTGAAGGACTTATAATGGACGAGAATAAAGCTCGTCTAGATGCGCAAAGCAATAATGAAATCGTTCGTGTGGGTAGACCAGCAACTGTGCCAGTCGATCCTGTTTTGCCAGATCCATTAATTATTTTCGGTTGCGGTTTAGCGCTTTCACTTATTCTCGGGTTGGTGTTTGTTCTTGTTCTTGACAATTTAGAAGACACTGTAGTTAATTTGGCAGACATAGAAGGGAGACTTTCTCTTAAGGTTCTTTCTGTTTTGCCGCATGTTAGACGCAAAACGCGTGAGCAGGTTGCAAAGTTTCTTCTTGAAGATAAATATTCTCATTTTTCTGAAGCCATTGCAGGTTTAAGAAACCTTCTTGATTCACCAAGATACGAATCTCTTTCTCATTGCTTACTTTTTATATCTACCCAGCCTGGCGAAGGTAAGACAATTACCTCCTCCTCTGTTGCGATTTCCCACGCGATGACTGGCAAGAAAACGCTCCATGTTGACTTTGACATGAGAAGGCCGAGGCTGTTAAAGGTTTGGGGCTTTGAATTAGAAAGGTCAAAATCGTTTTCTCATGCAATGCAGGAAGCTTGCCGCACGGGAATTAGGCCAAACTTTGATGCCCTCGTTAACAAATCAAATCAAGAAGGGCTAGATGTTATAGTTTCTATGCCGCCAGATGGAGTTTCTCCTTCCTCGATACTTGGCTCAAAAATGGTAGGCGAATTCTTTGAGTGGGCAAGGTCTCGTTATGACCGCATTATTGTTGACTCGCCGCCTTTTGGTATTGTTGGTGACGTAGTTTCTCTAGCTGTCGCTGTTGACTCGGTAATTATTATGTGTTGTCCTGATCGTACTCATTTTAGGCCTATACAATATTGTGCAAGGTCTTTAATTGAGGCGGGAGCTAATATTTTGGGTATTGTTGTTAATGATGTTGACCTATCAAATGCAGCAGCCTTTTCGCCTTCTTCACGCGTGCATAACGCTAGCTCATATTCGTACGGTTCAATTTCTAGCGATTCACAAAATAAGGATCGCGAAGAAGCTGAAGATCAAAATGAGGACTTGTCAGATGAAGAATAAGCGCTGCATAGTTACAGGTGGTTGCGGTTTTATTGGAAGCGCTTTAGTGCGAAGCCTTTGTCGTGATGGTGCAGAGGTTTTAGTGATTGACAAGCTTACCTACGCAGGCGTTATTGAGTCACTTAAAGAAGTAGAAGGTCGTTATCTGTTTTTACAAGCTGATATATGTGATAAAGAGGCGGTAACTAAAGCGTTTTCTGATTTTAATCCAACTACGATTTATCATTTGGCTGCGGAGAGTCATGTTGATAGATCAATTGATTCTCCATTAGAGTTTGTTCGTACTAATGTTGAGGGAACGGCAAACCTTTTAGATGTTTCTCTTAAGCATTATAGAAAAACAAGTGACTTTTTGTTTCAGCATATTTCTACAGATGAGGTGTATGGTGCATTGGGTGCAGAGGGTTATTTTACAGAATCAACTCCTTATTCGCCTCATTCACCATATTCTGCGTCAAAGGCAGCTTCAGACCATCTTGTTCGAGCATGGCATGATACATACGGTTTGCCGGTAGTAATAACAAACTGCTCTAATAACTACGGGCCTTATCATTTTCCTGAGAAGCTTATTCCGTTGACAATTCTTAATTGCCTAGAGAAAAAGCCTATAAGTGTGTATGGTAAGGGTGTAAATGTTCGTGACTGGCTACATGTAGAAGATCACGTTTCAGCGCTTCGTTTAGTTAACGAAAAGGGGCTTCCTGGACGAACTTATAATGTTGGGGCAAATTCGGAGAAGACGAATCTTGAGGTAGTAAAAGCGATTTGTCAGGCTATGGACGAGTTTAGACCATTAGATAAGGATTCTGGTCTAACTAGTTATTATGACCTAGTTAAGTTTGTTGACGATAGGCCTGGACATGACTTAAGGTATGCTATTGATTCAACTCGCCTTAAAACAGAGCTTGGCTGGGAGCCTAAGAATTCTTTTGATGAAGGGCTTCGCTCCACAATAAAGTGGTATTTGGAAAATGAATGGTGGTGGGGACCAATTCGTAATAATCGTTATTCAGGAGCTCGCCTAGGAGGAGCGAAGTAAGAGATGCTTTATTATATTGCCGATTTGTTGTCATCTATTTGGGGTCCATTAAGGATGCTCAAGTCGCACGTTGTACTACTCTCTTTAGGAGTCTTCACTGCGTCTTTAGCGACAATATTTCTACTTCCTAAGTTTTGGAGATACTTGCCTCACGATAAGGGTAAGGCTTTGTGCAAGGATGTCGGTGGTAATTTAAGCGCTGGTAAACCTACAGGAGCGGGATTTATTGTCACTCTTGTGATATTGCCTATTATACTTATTTTTGCGCCATTGGCGTTTTGGGATATGATGGCGTTTCTTGCTCTTTATGGTGCGATGTTAGCGGGGTATTTAGATGATAAATCTCCTAATCCGTGGTCGAGAAGAAAGAAACTTTTGCTAGATGCAGTGATTTCTGTTGTTATAGCTATTTTTGTTTTCATGGGCCACGCCGACAATTCAGAAGGCTTGGGGACAATGCTTGTTTGGTTGCCTTTTGTGAAAGGTGTTTGGCACGTTCCTTTATGGGTGTATTTGCCAGTTGCGTCTTTCATTATTGTTTTTACGCTTAATGCGACAAATTGCTCTGATGGTGTAGATGGTCTTGCTGGCACTCTTACGTTGGTAGAATTAGTGATGCTTGCAATAATGCTTTATGTGGTAGTTGGTTATCGGCCAGTTGCTCATTATTTCCTTATTCCTTGCTATGCTGAAGCTGCAAAATGGGCGATTGTCCTAATGACGACAGCTGGAGCATTTGCTGGGTATCTTTGGTATAATGCAGAGCCTTCTAAAATATTAATGGGAGATGCAGGAAGCCGTTTCCTTGGTGCGCTCATCGCAACAGCTTCTCTAATGACAGGCAATCCACTTTTGATATTCGCATTAGCACCTGTTATTATAGTAAATGGTGGAGGAGGGCTGTTGAAGATTTTTATCATTCGCCTTTTAAAATGCTTTGGTGTTAACTTTACAGAAAATTCTTGGATTATGAAGATACGCTTTCCGCTCCATGATCACTGCAGAAAGAAATTTGGCTGGTCGAATGCGCAGGTTCTAATGCGCTTTACGTTAATGCAGTTAGTGATAATGCCAATACTGCTAATTTTAATTGCAAAGGTGCGCTAATGTCTCTTGCTGTTGCTCTGCTACTGGCGGCGTTGTCACGCGCAGATCTCGTGGAGCGCTTTAGAGCTGCTCCCGTTCTAAAATGCGATGGACTGATAGAAGTTTCAGGAATGTGTCCGGTAGATATTCGCCGCGAATTTCAATTGCCAGTAGCATCAAGAGCGTCAACTATTTGTAAAAATTTGTATGACGCTTTAGGGATAAAGCAACGTAAATTTTCTCGTCCAGCAATTGTTATTTTTCTTGGCTCTCAAAACTCTACGAATACTTTCGTGAAGTCTTCTTTCCAAAATAGAGCAGACGGGACAAAATACTTGGCTATTAATCTACTCTCTCCTGGTTCTGCAGACATGGAGATATTTCAGCGAGAAATCACAAAAGGCTTTTTATTTGCTATTAATTCACAAAAGGCAAGCGACGCGCAGGTCGAGAAGATACTTCGCTTAGCAGATCCAAATAAGCGTTTAGATGATGAGTATGCCGAAATTGCCGCGTGGAGAGAGAAGGGGATTTATAAGGACGGTAAAACAGATGAGGACTATCTGAAACTTATGCGGAGAGTAAAAAATCCTGGCTTTGCGCGCCAAGAAGAGGTTTTAGATTTTTCTTCTCGACTTATGCTTTACCCTCCGCAGTTTGCAATGCCATTCTGCGAAAAGTATAGAGCTCTTACTTTTGGCGAAGCAATTAATCTAGCTGAATTAGATGTGAAAATAAGGTATGCAGCTTGGGTAAAAAGTTCAGAACTGCTAGTTTTTGGAGCTGGGCGTGGCGATAAATTCACAGATATGGTAAAATCATATAGTGAATTTCTTCGTGCTTTAGCATCGTATACACTTTCGAAAAGGGAATTGACTGCTATGCTTGAGAAAGCTGAGTCAAAACTTAAAGAGGTGCTCAAATGAAAATAGAAAAGACAATTACTGATAGCCGAGTAGATAAAGACGTATTAGCCTACACAGTAGGTGACGATCCTATTCTTGATATGGAACTTGTTCGTTGGGATTGTATGGGAACAGCGGCTCATGTGACGATGCTTTCAGAGATGAAGGGGCTTAAAAGACCAGTTGTAACTCCTGCAGAAGCATCTCGTGTACGTAAGGCATTGGCGGCAGTTGTCGAAGCATCGGAAAAAGGTAACTTTGAGATTAGGACAGATGACCAAGACGTGCATATGGCTGTTGAAAGAGTTCTTACTGAAAAGCTTGGTGATTTAGGCAAGAAAATTCACACAGGGCGCAGTAGGAATGATCAGGTGGCTGTTGATGTTCGCCTTCACATGAAAGATTCAATACTTGCGTTAGAACTTGAATTAGCTGATTTAGCTCAAGCATTATGCTCTTTTGGCGCAAAGGCGGGTGCGATTCCTATGGTTGGGCGCACGCATCTTCAGCCTGCCATGCCATCTACTGTTGAAATGTGGGCGACAGGACACGCTGAAATGATTTTGGACCAGTCCTATAATACAGCGGCGGCATACAAATTGGCAGACTTAAATCCTCTTGGTAGTGCCGCCGGCTACGGTGTGCCATTGCCACTTAATCGTCGACGCACTACTGAATTATTAGGTTTTGCAAGAACGCTACATAATTCATTTGGTGCATCTATGGCTAGAGGAGAATGTGAGGCGTCGCTTCTTTCGGCGTTAGCGCAGATTATGTGTGTCTTAAGTCGTTTAGCAGAAGACCTTATAATCTTTTCAATGCCTGAATTTGGCTACTTTAAATTGCCGCGTGAATTTTGTACTGGCTCATCGATAATGCCACAAAAGTTTAATCCTGATGTGCTTGAACTTGTTCGCGGTAAAACTGCGCAAGTGATAGGATTTCAGACATCGGCATTGACATTGCTTCATGCTATGCCTGGCGGATATAATCGCGATCTTCAAGACGCAAAAATGCTGTATATGAAGGGCCTTGATATCACGCGCACGACTATACGCATTATGGCGAAGATGGTAGAAGGCCTAGAAGTTCTGTCTGACGTTTGCCGCGCGGCATTTACGCCAGGTGTCTTTGCGACAGATGTTGCGCTTCGTAAAGTTGCGGCAGGAGTAGCTTGGCGTGATGCATATCATGAAGTAAGAGACAATCTTGACGCGCTTAATGACGAAGATCCAGATGCTGCAGTTAAGTGCAAAAAGCACGAAGGAACATGTGCAGGCATCAATCTTAAGTTATATGAGAAACGGATTGCATCTTTAAGAGCTTCTGCTAAAAAGCGTATGGATGAGCTTTATGCTAAATGCGCGGCGCTATTAAAATGAGATTCGTTAGCATAGCAGCTATTTTTATTTTCATGTGTCCAGTTTTATCGTGCACTGAGCGCAAGGAAATAAGCCGCGTTGAGTGGTCAACGATGGGGACGATAGCTGCTGTGCAGACTAAAGGTAAGGCCAATACTTTTGTAAGAGACTCTGCAAAAGAGGCGTGCGATAAAGTAGTAAAGCTCTTTAATCGCCACGATAATTCTTCAGAGATAAGGCAAAAAGAAAAGCTGTCAGACTCAGAGTTACGACTGTTAGGCGGGTGCTGGCAGGCGGCATTTGAGTTCAAAGATGCTACGAAGGGGGCGTTTAATCCGCGTTGGAGAGGATCTGATACGTTGGATTTTGGTGGTATCGCAAAAGGTTATGCTGTAGATTTAGCATACGAAGAAGTTAAAGGTAAGATTGAAGATGAGGTTTTAATTGATATTGGCGGAAATCTTCGAGCAGTAAAAGGTGACTGGAAGGTAGTTATTGCTGGAAGTAACAAATGTATACTTCTAAAGGAGTCGTTTGCTTGTGCAACATCAGCAGAGTATTTTAGGGGTAAGCATATTTATGATGGGAGAACAGGGAAAGTCGTAGAGAATAATGTAGAATCAGTTACCGTTGTTGCTCCATTGGCGATGCATGCAGATGCTCTTTCAACCGCTTTTTTTGTGCTGGGCCCTAATGATGCTCTTGTTAGTGAGTTATGTAATAAGTATAAAGCAGAAGTGTATTGGATGATGAAAAAATGAAACTACTTGAAGTAAAAAATCTTTCTATTCGTTATGGCGATTTTCTAGCGGTAAAGGGTGTAACATTTGCCGTTGAGAAGGGCGGTATTTTTGGAATTGTAGGAGAGTCTGGTTCTGGCAAGTCCACTATCGCTAAAGCTCTTATGGGGCTTAAGGAGGCGGATTCTGGAGAGATTGTGTTTCAAAACAAGACGAAAGCACAGATGATTTTTCAAGACGCAGCAGGTAGTCTTAATCCAAGGATGAAGGTTTGCGACACATTAAAAGAGGTTTTATGTCATTATGGTCGCAGTAAGCTAGAGGCTAAAAAAGAAGCAGCGCAATTAGTTGAATTAGTGGGCTTGCCGCCTGCAGTTTTAGATCAATATCCGCATGAAATGAGTGGCGGTCAATGTCAGAGGGTTTCCATCGCTCGCGCTTTAGCTTGTGGTAGCGAGGTGCTTATTGCAGATGAGCCAGTAAGTGCGCTTGACGTGTCGGTACAGGCTCGAATTTTAAATCTTTTAAGAGCTTTAAATAAATCACGCGGTGTAACGATAGTTTTAATTGCTCATGATTTAGCAGTCGTGAAAAACATCTGCGATGAAGTAATTGTTCTAGAGAAAGGCGTGGTAGTAGATTCTGGAGAGCCGGAGAGCGTTTTTTCTGCGCCTAAAAGCGAGTATACAAAATCACTTATAGCGGCAGTGCCAGGTAAAAATCTAAAACCGACACATGTTTAAGTATATGTGATTAGCAGAGGAGGAATTTTTTTAAATTTTTCTCTTGTCTTTCGTTGTGTTCTTTTATTATACTTTCACCTGTGGTGGATTTCAAAGTTAATATACTAGAAAGGAAATAAAAATGAAAAAATGGGTTTGCCCAGCTTGTGGGTATGTACATAATGGTGAAGAAGCTCCTGAGAAATGCCCGATATGCAGTGTTCCTGGCGCTAAATTCAAAATGGAGATAGCAGAAGAGGGCAAGAAATCTTGGGCTTGCCAGCATGTCATTGGTGACGGCAAAGTGGAAGATGCTGAAGTTATGCAGGGTCTTAGAGATCATTTTAACGGCGAATGCTGCGAAGTCGGTATGTATCTTGCAATGAGCCGTCAAGCTGAGCGTGAAGGCTATCCAGAAGTGGCAGATGCCTTTAAGCGTTATGCTTTTGAAGAAGCAGAACATGCTGCAAAGTTTGCAGAGTTACTTGGCGAAGTAGTGACAAATTCAACGAAGAAGAATCTTGAGCTTCGCGCTGATGCTGAACAAGGTGCATGTGCAGCAAAGTTTGAGATTGCTAAGCGTGCTAAAGAGCTTGGTTACGATGCTATACATGATACAGTTCATGAGATGGCAAAGGATGAAGCTCGCCATGGAGCAGGCTTTGAAGGACTTCTCAACCGTTATTTTAAATAATACTTTAGTAGTGTAAAACTGCTAAAGTAGAGTGAACTACAAAGAAAGGTTCGGCAACAAGTCGAACCTTTCTTGTTTTTTGTAAAGACTTAGTCCTAATCCGTTTGATTTCACTTGCTTTTATCTAATGTAAAATGATATAATCACGATTGATATGGCAACAAGAAAGAGCATTTATGTTTTTTGGGCGGCTCTCGCAGTAGCTGTCGTTTCTCCTGTTCGTGCAGACGAGGCGGGTGACGACGCTGCAGCAGGTGCCGCGGCAGCTGTTGATGTAGCGCTCAAAGAAGAGCTTGACTATGTTAACGCATTGATAATGAATGGGTTTGCAGACTTCGCGAACATAGTTATTGAAAACGCGAAGAAACGCTGGCCTGGCGCGGACGTGCAGTTTTTCGCTAGCGAGATACGTGCGTTGCTTGGCGTTGGTAAATATGCTGAGGCCGAAAAGCGTATTGCTGCTTTGACCGATCGTTCAGGTTCGAAGTATTGGGCGGCCCGCTTAGAGCTAGCAAATAACTATGCGCAATGCAATCGTAAATCAGAGTGCTCTCAGATTTATAAAGAATTTTTTGCTAAATATCCAACTCCTCCAAAAGACCTCTTTGAGTTTTATACTCAGGCGTGCTATACTTATGGTCAGATTCTCGTAAGAGATTCTAATCTTAAAGAAGCTGTTGGCATATATGCTTCGCTTTTAAATCACTTAAAGAAGGGCGATGAGAGTGACTGGTGTCTTATTGCTTGCGAAACAAGTGACTTGTATATTAAGCTTGCCAACGAAACGAAAGATAAGAAAGCTAGTGCTGAATATGTGAAAAAGGCTGGTAAAATTGCTGACGAGATGATCTGGAAGCAGCATATCCCAGTTTATTTCGGCAGAGCAATCGCGATGAAGGCTCACGTTGAGCTTATGCTCGGTAATGCCGAAAAGGCGCAGCGCTTTGTTTCAGAATATATGCCGATGCTCAAAGAGATACATGAGCGCATCGTTAAAAGTGATCCAGGCAACAAGATGGGGCTTGTTAAACTTTCTCCTATGCCACAGTGCCGTTTCCTTTTGGCAGAAATGCTTTGGAAAGAAGCTCAAGAAGAATATAATAAAGTTAAGCGTGATGACGAGCGCGTCAAAACGCTTCTTTTCGGTGAGCGCGTAGGTGGTCGTCGTAATGGGGCAGGCGCTTACAACCATGCTCTTAATGTCTTTATAAATCATCCTGAGTCTAGCTGGTCGGCGAAGGCTGGCGAAATGGCTGACCAGATCGAAAACTTTGCAAATACAAAATATAACGCCAATATTAAGAAGCAGATTAGCGCTGAGCAAATTCGCAAGGTGCGCGAAATGCAGTTTATAAAGGCTAATGAGATTTATCTTGAAGGCGAGTATGAAAAAGCCGCCAAGGCATATTTTGAAGCGTTAAGTGCGTATCCAGAAGGGCGTATTTCAGTTTCGGCTATCGAAAATATCGTTTCTTGCTACCAGCACTTGATGCGCGAAGATCCTAATTTGCCAAAAGAAAAGGTAGAATCGTATCGTATTGACCTTGATACTATCCAAGGCTATATGGCAGAGCGTTTTGCCGGTCATCAAGATAAGGCTGTTATGGTTGCCGCCGGTGATGCTGCATTGCGTATGGCGTCGTCAGAAAAGCAGTTTGGCGATAAGGTTCGCGCAGAAAGGCTTTATAAGCAATTCTTAAAAAATTATCGCAGACACATCAATGCTCCTGGTATTGCTGCCTCTTTAGCGGCAGATGCTTTCAAAGATGAAGATTGGGAAAAGGCTAAAGAATACTATAATATTCTTCAGACTTCATTCTCTACAAATAATACGTTCTATGTGCCTTCGTTGTATCAGCTTTCGATTTGCTATACTAAGTTAGGTGATGAGACTAAGGCTATTGAGTCGCTTCTTCAGTACACAAAGTGTGAAGAAAATGCTCTTAAGCGTATGCAATCTCAGATGGTATTAGCGCAGATGTATCAGAAAGCAGGCTTAGATATGCTCAAGTATGCGGAGACGAATTCTACGCCTGAGGCTGTTGAAAAGGCAGAGATTGATGGCTCGCGTCAGATTATTTATGGCATTAAGCAGTTTAATGACTTCGCAGAGAAGGCTAAGAAGGCCATTGAAAATCCCGCTACACCAAAGTCTGATTTGCCAAAGTATGAGAAATTACGCGAAGGAGCGATGTATCTTGTTGGCGACTGCTGGGGTAGGTTAACCAAGCCTCAGGCTAAGATGAAGGATTTCCGTGCGCGTTCAATCGATACTTTTGAGACATATGTAAAAGAATATCCTCAAGGAGAATATGCTCGTCGCGCTTATGTGAAGCTTGGCACGATGTATACTGTTGTCGGTGAAGTAGAAAAGTCAAAAGAAGCGCTCTCTAGACTTTCAAAATTCTTCCCAGATTCAGACGAGGCTAAAAATGCAAAGCCAAGGCTCGCTCGTAACTTAATTGAGATGGGTCTAAAGGACGAAGGTACTCAAATTTATGCTGAAATGCTTCGTACTGATGGTGCCTACACTGCATGGCAGTTTATCAACGCTGGTGACGCTCTTATTGAGGCGCGTAGCTGGCATTTAGCAAATCAGGCGTTTGAAAAGGCAGCTTCGTTAGCTAATACAAATCAGCTTACAGTTGTTGCTAGAGCTCGCTTAGGGCAGGCGAAATCATTCTATCGTCAGAAGAATTACACTGAAGCTCGTGAAGCGCTCGACCTTATTCTGGAAGATGAGAAAATGTCTAAGCTTTCAATGGCAATCGACGCTAACTTCCTTTTAGTCGAAGTGGCTTCAGAGCAAGGCCGCACAGAGCGTGATCAGACGTTACGTAACAAGACTTTCGGTGCCGCGATTGGTGCGCTTAGAAAAGTCCGTAACTATTGGAAGGTTCGCAACGAGCCAATGTGGAAGCAAGATAGCACATATATTATGAGTGCAGAGATAATGGTTAAGCGTATGCAGGCAGAAGAAGCCATGAACCTCCATTCAAATGCTATTGAGTCCTGTGAGCGTGCAGCTACCACATTACAGAGCTTTTTACAGTCTCATACGCCAACGGAATCTCATACAATTGAGCAGTTTGACCCAGGTGAGCGTAAAAACCTCGAAAGATGTTATGTGCTAATGGTTCCGCTTTTCGCTAAACTTGGTGGTGAGCGCGCAGATAAGGTGCTAAAATACGGATCAGAATATTTAACTTATTTCCCAAATGGTGCTGACAAGCAGATAGTTTTAAATAGTATGAACCAAGCTCGAGCAGAAGGTGCTCAGGAATACAAGCCTGAAGAGGCCGAAGGTGTAAAACAAGAACAGGCGCCCGAGGCAGCAGAGAATGCTCAAGAAGTTGCCCCTCAGGAGCAACCTAAAGCTGAAGAAGTTAAAGAGAATAATAGTGATGGAGGAGTCAATGAAAACTAAGTTGTTATTAACAGCATTGGCATTTTGCACAATGTCCTCGGTTTGGGCTGTGCAGGGTGTTATTCATGCCAAAGGTAGCGAGCGCAAAGGTGAAATTCGTTATCGCGCACGTGACAAAATGTATCTCGTGACTGTTCAGCGTCGCGGCGGAAGCCCAATCGAGATCGAACTTGCTGCTGCTGACGTAACTAGGCTTGATATACCTAAGCCAAAAGATTTAGACCGTGCTGCTGAGATGGTAGCCAAGGGTCAAGGTATTGCGGCTATTAATATCTTAAAGGGAATTGTTTCTGAATATAAGAAGCTTGTTTGGGATCTCCCTGCAGGTAGATATCTCGTTGAAGCATATCTTCAGGCAAACAACGCCAAAGAAGCGATGGATGTTGCCCAGCAGATTATTCGCGATGATAAGCGTGCAGCGATTCAGGGCGACTTAGCTCCAGCTTATTGGCAGGCGCTTTTAAAGCTCGGCAAGGTTGAGCAACTTGAAACGCTTCTTTCTGCCGCGGCAAAATCAGGTGATAGGCGTTCAAGCGCATCTGCATTTATTTTAAGAGGTGATATTATTCTTGCAGAAAACGGCAAGGATCAAGCTAGCCTAAGGCGAGCATTAACAGAAGGCTACTTAAGAACGTCTCTTATGTATTTAGAAGATGAATGCAAGGACATCCGTGCAGAAGCGATGAATAAGGCCGCTATGTGCTTTGATGAACTTGGTTGGGCTGAGCGAGCGGAAAACCTTCGCTCTCAGGCTCGTATGCTTTAATTTGACTTAACATAATTATTTATAATCAAAAACCTAAGGAACGAAAATAAAATGAGCAAGCTCAAAAAATCATTGATGGCGTTAGCGGTAATGGCGGGCACGTGTGTCGCTCCTATGGCTGCATTTAACTCATATGCGCAGGAACTTACGAACGAAAGCGGTGAGGTTGTATCTGCTGATGCAACAGCATAGAAGCCAAAAGGCGGCGGCTTTTTCCAAATTGTTTTCGGTTCAGGTGTTGTTGGTATGCTTCTTTGGTTCGCGCTCTTCGCTGACGGCGGCCTTGCAATTTACTTCTGCGTAGACAGCTCTATCCTTATTAAGCCCGAGAAGCTTATGCCACAGGCGCTTATTAATAAGGTTCAGGATGCGATGGCAGAGGGCGATATAGTTGCAGCAATGGATGCTTGCCAGCTGTCACCTTCGCCAATGGCAAATATTCTTACAGCAGCTTTCCAGCATGTTGAAGAAGGCTTTGATGTTATTCAGGAAGCTGTTAACGCGGCATCTGATTTAGAGCAGGAAAAGCTTATGCAGCGTTTGAACTGGATTTCAGTTTGCTCTAACCTTGGTCCGTCGCTCGGCTTGCTCGGTACAGTGCAAGGCATGATTCTTACGTTCGAAGCTCTCGCTCAAGGCGGTGCAGGTGACGCGGCAGCTTTGGCTAACTCTATTGGTCAGGCGCTTTGGACGACAGCTGGCGGTCTTGTCGTTTCAATTCCATCTATCACGGCGTTCTACTCGCTTCGTAATAACGCCAATAGGCTCATTCTTCGTATGACGGCTGTTACTATGGAGTTCCTCAACGGTCTTAGAAACGTTGAAGTTTCTCCTGATGAAGCTCAGGCCTGATACAGGTAGGTGAGAAATGGCTAGAAAACCTCAAGAGAATCCACAGCTCGACATGACGCCGATGATCGACGTCGTGTTTGAGCTCATCATCTTTTTCGTTGTTACTCTCGTTGAGGCCCAGAAGAAAGACGATACCATCGAATTGCAAGATGGTAGGCACGGCATTGTGCTAGTCCCCGATGAATTACCACCATCGCATATGCAAGTCGATGTGGGTGTGCGCAATGGTAAGGCGCGTATTTCAATGGGCGACATCGAAATAACACCGGCAGAAGTTACAAGAAGAGCACGTGAACGTTTGAAGAAGTACAAAGTGTTCCCCGTTCTTATCCGTGCTGACTTCCAGGTGCCACACAAAGCGGTGGCCCAGGTTATGGATGCTTGTGCGGAAGCAGGTGTTTGGCAGCTTTCTTTTATGGCCGTTGCGGAAGACAGGACAAAAGAGCGTAAGCGTCTAAAAAGGTATACCAAAAGGTAAAACCATGGCGAGAAAACCTCAAGAAAATCCACAGCTCGATATGACGCCGATGATTGACGTCGTGTTTGAGCTTATCATCTTTTTTGTTGTCACGATCAAGCAAGAAGATCTTTTTTCTAAGCTGAACGTGAATAGGCCAGCACCTAGCTCTAGTAAATCAGAAGACACAAATGATATTACTGTTAATATTGAGCTTGGTAAGCATAGACTTAACAATCCAGATGGTGTTATAGTCTATAATAAGCGTGAAGTTACACGCAGAGAACTTGATAAAAACCTTAAAGAAATATCTAGTACCTCAAAGAAGACCCCTATCATCATCAAGTGCGCGCTTGACTCGCCGCACAAGGTTCTTGTTGATGTACTTGATATCTGCTACAAGCACCAGCTCTATAGCGTAAGTGTATTTACGCTTTGACAATAATTGGAGAAATGGCGATGCAGGAAAACGAGTATACAAATGATCAGTACGAGGAGGTCGAAGAAGTTGTAAATATCGACCTAGGCGAACTGGCGAAACGTTATGAAGAGCGTAGTTTCTTCAAGAGGCTTGCAGATATGCAAAAGGGGCTTTCTATGCCGCGCGATTCGCGTGAATACAAAGCTGCCAGAATTGAACTGCAACGTCTTTCTGCGCCTCTTATAGCGATTATCGTCCCTGTATTGATAGTTATTGTCCTTATCGTTGTAACGGCTATTTCAGGTACACGCAAAGAGACTATTAAGGTAGAGATTGCTCCGCCTGAAGAGCCGGAGCAAGAAATTGTTGAAGAACCGCCGCCGCCAGACGATATTGAACCGCCGCCGATGGAAGAGGTAGAAATTCAAGTTGATACCCCTAATCCAACGCCGCACAGCGATATGACGCCAATGCCGTCGCCGCCGTCGACTCAAGTTTCTGTTCAGCCAGCAGAAGTGGAGTCGGTCTCGTTTGTTAAATCGCCAATTAGAATGAAGTCGATGGTTGGCTCTCGCAATCCTGGCACGATTGGTGCACGCACTGGAGGCGGAGCTGGTTACGGTGATGCTCGCACGGAAGCTGCTGTAATGAAAGTTCTTTGGTGGCTTAAGAAAACTCAAAAAACTGATGGCTCGTGGGAGCCAGGTAATAGGCCTGCTAATATTGGCTTTGCGCTATTAACGTATTTAGCTCACGGTGAATACCCAGGCTCAGAGTCTCCTTATCAGCGTGACTTTGGTCCTGTGGTTATGTCTGCTGTTGATTGGATATGCGCTAACGTTTATAGAGATGGCGCAGGGCTTTGTAAGATTAAAGAGTCTGATGCTAATGAGTATGCGTTTCTAATTTGTGCCTACGCTATGGCTGAAGCGTATGGTATGACCAAGAACCCTAATATCAAAGATACTGCACATATGATGCTTGAGAGAATTGTTAGGGGGCAAGGTCCAACGGGCGGTTGGGACTATAAACTTAACCCAACATCTTCTCGTGACGACGTTTCTTACATGGGCTGGGCTATTCAGGCATTGAAGGCAGGAAAGATGGCTGGGCTTAAGCCAGATGGGCTTGATTTAGCGATTAAAAAAGCAATCCACTGTCTTAAGACTCGTAACTATTCTAAAACAGGCGGCTTCTCATATACGCCATTAGCCAATAACACTGGCGGCAAAACTGGTCTAGCTGGTGTCGGTACTCTAGCTATGCAACTTTTAGGTCGTGGTTCAGAGCCAGAGGCTCTTAACGGCTTGCAAGTAATGCGTAATTGGGTGCCAACCTTTAATGCCACGGAGCTTGACCCTGGTGCTAAGTCGCCTGGTACTTGCCCGCAGTATTATTGCTACTATGCAGCCCAATGTAAGTATCAAGCCGGTATGAAGTCGGGTGCTTCCAAGCAAGACGAAAAGACTTGGTATGACTGGAATGCTGCAATGAAGAAGGTCTATCCTTCTGCGATTATTGACTTAGCAGAAAGAGTAAAAGACTGGTCAGGTAAAGATCACAAGCAGGGTTATTACAAGAATAACGATAAATACACTGCTCGCCCGGTGATGGATACTTGTTTAGTTGCTCTCCAGCTTATGGTCTATTATCGTTATTTGCCTACTACGCAGACTGCCGCAGGTGCCGATGATGGCCATGATGGTCCAGCAGAGGATGCAGCAGATGCCGCAGTTGATAAGGGTAGTGACGTAACAGTTACCGTCGATATTTAAGGTAAGTATCGCTTGAAGTTTGAATATTTTCTCGCCTGGAAATATCTACGCCCGAAAAGATCGGTCTCATCGGTTATAGCGTGCGTATCAGTTCTGGGCGTGATGCTTGGAGTAGCTGTAGTTATTATCGTTAGAAGCGTAATGACCGGCTTTGGCGATATTTGGGAGGAGAAGATATTAGACTTCAAGCCCCATATTTCGTTAGTGCCGTATAGGGGTAGTCAAATTTCTAACGAAGATAAAATAGCCGACTCCCTACGAAAAATACCATCTGTTACGTGTGTTACTCCAGAGATTGATACGCGAGTTCTTCTCTCTTGTAAGGGTAGAGTTTTAGCGCCTGTCTTAATTGGGATTGAAGGCTCTGACTTTGCAAAAGCATACAGAGTAGGGCCTCCTCGCGCGGGGACATATGATCTTTCAGGCGATACAATTATTTTAGGTATTCATGCTGCGCGTTCATTAGGTGTGCGAGCAGGTGACGAGGTGGTAGTTTATTCGCCAAAATCATTAGTCTCGGAAGATGAGATATATCTACCAGTCAAATGGCGCGTCGGCGGTATATTCTCTTGTGGTCAGCATGACTATGATAGCGGTTATGCGATAGCTTCTTTAAATAATGTTCGCGAACTAATGGGTATGGAGAAAGGTGTTTTTGCGATACATATAAAAACGTCATGCCCTACGATACTAGATAAGTTTCAAGAAGTTTCCTATCTTGCTTCTAGGGCTGCCGAAGAGTGTGGTCAACGTGTCGAGACAATATCGTGGCGCGAAGCGGATAGAGAGCTATTTAATGCTCTAGCAGTTGAGAAGAATATGACAGCATTGCTTTTGATGCTCGTTTCGTTAGTGGCAGTTTTTTGTGTAATGAATACACTTTTAGTTTTAACAGTACAGAAGACGCCTGAAATTGGACTTTTAAAGGCTCTAGGTTTTTCGCGTTTTCAAATAATGAAGGTTTTTATTGTTCATGGCATGTCTCAATGCGCATTAGGAGTTGCAATGGGGTTACTTGCAAGTTGGGCGGTATTGTCTAATCTTCAGAATATTGTAGACTACCTCGCTACGATTGGTCTAGAGGTGTTTCCTGCAGCTGTTTATGGGCTTTCTTCGATTCCTCATAGGCTTGTCGTTTCTGATGTTGTCTGGGTTGTTGTTATGGTGTTTGTATTCGGTCTTTTAGCTTCGTTAATACCGGCGATGGTTGCAAGTTTCAAAGACCCTGTAAAGGCGCTAAACCAATGACAGTTTTAGGCACGATAGATATAAAAAAGAGCTTTAAGATAAAAGGTCAAGAGCCTATAGAGGTTTTAAAAGGTGTGAACCTTGCTGTTGGCCCAGGCGAAAAGGTTGCTATCGTTGGTCGTTCAGGTGCAGGTAAATCTACGCTCTTAAATATTTTAGGTGGTTTATTAAAGCCCACATCTGGCACAGTTACAAGGCCGCAAAACATTGGATTTGTTTTCCAACAGTATCATTTGATGCCGGAGCTTACAGTTTTAGAAAATGTCTTACTGCCGACGATGACAGGGCGTTTGCCCGCGGCAGATTACTTAGCCCGTGCAAAAAAATTAATAGATAGCGTTGGCCTATCATCGCGGATTAAGCATTTGCCGTCTGAACTTTCAGGTGGAGAACAGCAGCGAGTTGCATTAGCCCGTGCGCTAGTTACAAATCCTCCGCTCGTTTTAGCAGACGAGCCAACTGGTAACCTAGATGCAATGACAGGCACGGATATTCTACGAATGCTCTCGGAACTTTCGCGTGGCAGTGAAGTTTCTCTCGTTCTAGTAACGCATTCGCCTCAGGCAGCGGCAGTTTGCGATAGGACATTGAGATTAGAGAATGGTATTTTAATCAAGGAATGAGGTTTATAATGAGTATTTTTAAAGCTTACGATATTCGCGGCATTTATGGAACAGAGTTAGACGAGAGGATTTTTTATAAAATTGCTCGTGCTTACGCTAGATTTATTGATACGGCGGGCAAAAAAGTTGTAGTGGCTCGTGATTGCAGAAAGTCTTCGGATTCACTTTTTGATGTTTTCGCAAAAGGACTTATGGATGAAGGCGTAAATGTTATTGATATAGGTTTAGCCTCTACACCGATGAGTTATTTTGCAAATGGTAGCCTTTTAGCTCACGGCTCCGTGATGATAACGGCGTCGCACAATACAAAAGAATGGAACGGCTGTAAACTTTGCCGCGCAGGTGCAGTGCCTATTTCAGGTGCTACTGGTATAGCAGATATTGAGCGTATGGTTTCGCTCATGACGGATGATGAGAAGCCTAATGGTGAAGGAACCATTGAAAAGGTTGATATCTCTAAAGCTTATGCCGAGCATGTTAAGGCTTTTTCAAATTCTAAAGATTCTATTCATATTGCTATTGATTTTGCAAATGGTATGGGAATAGCAGAGTCCGTAGCGTTTGAATCATCTAATATAACGTATGACGCATTATATGGTCAATACGATGGGGATTTTCCTAATCACGAGGCCAATCCCTTGCATAAGCAGACGCTAGCTGACCTTCAAAAACTTATACGCGAAAACCCTGGTAAGTATAGCTTTGGAGCGGCGTTTGATGGCGATGCAGATAGAGTAGGCTTTGTCGATGAAAAAGGTGAGATTGTTGATATGGATTTTATCACTGCTCTAATCTCAAAGGACTTAATTTCTCGTTCGCCAGGTTCAGTTTGCTTTTATGATTTAAGATCTTCTCGCGTTTGCAAGGAGGTTATTGAAGCTTCAGGCGGCAAGCCAATGATGTCTAGAGTTGGCCACTCATTTATTAAAGAGCAAATGCGTCAAAATGATGCGATTTTTGCTGGAGAACTTTCAGGCCACTATTACTTCAAGGCCAATTATACCGCAGAATCAAGTTCAATGGCTGTTTTTGCATTAGCGAATATGATAAGTTCTTCTGGTGCTACGCTCTCAGAGTTAGTTGCTCCTCTTAAAAAATATTATCAATCTGGTGAAATTAATACTCGAACAGCAAGGGCTCCAGAGGAAATACTTAAAGAAGTAAAATCTCTTTGGACTGGTAAGGCAGAGGTGTTTGAGCTTGATGGCATCTCAATAGATGCATGGGAAGAAAATGGCTGGTGGGCAAATGTAAGAATGTCTAATACCGAGCCACTTGTACGTCTAAATTTAGAAGGGCGTGACAATTTAACGATGGAGAAGATGAGGGATGAATTTCTTTCTCTAATAAGAGCGTAAAGTTTCGCCACGAAAGCGAAAATGTGATATAATATGAGTATGAAAATAAACTCTTCCTTTATATTGATTTCATCATTGGCGACTCTTTTAGTAGGTTGTGCGCCTTCTGATGGATCTGACGAATTTAAGCAAGCTACAGCGGCCTACGAGTTGCGTGATTTGCAAAGAGCGAAGCGCTTTTTTGAGAAGGCTGCTAAGTTAAATTCCTCAAACGCAGATGCGCATTATATGCTTGCGAAGGTAAATTTAGACCTTGGCAATTTAGAAGAAGCATCTGCTGCGATTAATGATGCGCGCTTAGTTGCTTCAAATGCAGCGGATATACTCTCGCTTGATGCACAAATAGCCTATCATCTTAAGGATTACGCTAAAGCAATCGAGATTTTTTCTACACTTTCGGAGGATTCGTCTTTATCGCGTCGCGTGCGCAGTCAGGCATTAGTTGGGCTAGGCATAATCTACATGACGGAGAATGATCGTGATAAAGCGCGAGTTCAATTTCTTTCGTCGCTAGTTCTTGAAAGGCGTCATAATGCTTCTGCGTATTATCATTTAGGGCTATTGTATCGTGATGCATACGATTATCAAGAAGCTGCTAGTGAGCAATTTGAAATGTTTGTTCGTATTCCGGATGCGCCTAAAGACAAGGTTGAAAAAGTCCTGCACAATTTCTTGCCTGCGATAAATGACGCGATTATAAGGGCGGCTCAAGAGATTCCAAACGCCTCTAGGCGTGATTCGCAAGCAGCAGCAATACAAATTAAAAATGCGGAACAAGCTCAAAAAAAGCGTCAGTACAAGACAGCTTTAAGCGCGTACACAAAGGCGTATCAGTTAGATTCGCTTTCATTCCCAGCTGCTCTTGGTGTGGCTCGTATGACAGCTCTTGACCAGTCTCGTAAAGAACAAGAGAAGGCGCTAGTTGCGTACTTAACAGCAATAAAGCTTAGGCCAAAGTCAACATCTACGCTTTTAGAGGCTGCTCAAATAGCTATGAAGTTAAAGCAGTATCTTACGGCCGAGAGGCTTTATTCGATGGCGGTAGCTGCTAATCCTGTTAAGCTTGATGCGATTGATGGACTTATCAGAGCAAAGGAAAGACTCCCTGGGAAAACTAAAGCGGCCTCTTTGTATCAGAAATACCGCAATCGTCTATGAGTAATTTATTGCCAGCTGATTTTGTTATTTTAGCCTTTGCTCTTGTGATAGCTATCACGGGGTTGTTTCGTGGCATTTCTGGCACCATAGGCTTTATCTTAGGCGCTTCTGCTGGAATTGGAACAATTGTTTTTGGTTGGGATATGACGCAGGCCTATTTTGATTCACTTTTAGTGAGAGTTGTTGTTATAGGCCTTATAGCGTTACTTCTTTTCGGATTGGTTAGGCTTGTTTTTACGAAGTTTGTTCATTGCTTAGTCGCCCAGCCAGGTGACGCAATATTTGGTTTTTTTTCTGGCTTGCTTTTAGGTGCTGCGCTTTTCGCTGCTTGGGCCTGGCTAGGATTAGGATTAGAATATTCTTTCATTGCTTCAGCAATTAAGGCATATTTTTAAGTTACCCTGATGACTGGTGAAGAGCTTATTGACAAAGCGCGAGAGCATGAAAAAATTCTTTTGAACTTTTTCCTTGGCCATGGCGTTACTTATTATGATGCCGAAGACATGGTGCAGGAGGTTTATGTTAAGCTCTGGAATTACAAAGAGCGTTATAAGCCTACGGCTAGTCTTTTGACATTTCTTTTCCTGATAGCCCGTCAGGTTAGGATGGATTCGTTGCGTGGTCATTTCCGCAGGGTGCAACGAGAAGATAAGTGGTCGGGCGAACAGCCAGAAACGGTTTCAAAAGATGCTTCGTATTGCCTAAATGACGATGTTTGTTGGGCGCTTGCGAGGTTACCAAGGCAGATGAGCGATGTTATTAAGTTAGGTGTTTTAGAAGAAATGCCATATGCTGAAATAGCAGAGCGCTTAGGCATCCCGCTTGGCACCGTGAAATCTCGTATGGCTAATGCTTTAAAAAAGCTAAAGGAGATATTTGATGACGAAGGATCTTGAGATGACGCTTATGGAGCTTGGGCCAGAATATTCTAGCGTCGTTAATCGTCTAATTAAAGGTAAAATTAATGTGCCTAAGAAAAGACGCTTTGGCTTTGAGTTTATTGGATCAAAAATTTTGATTGCTGCTTCTGTTGCGCTTGCACTGGCAATAGCTTCAGTTTGTCTTTCCTATTATAGTTCTAGTGATAATTTGTTTAATACTGCGCCGCGCGCATATAAATTAGCTTTTATTCCATCTGCCCGAACAGAGATAGTTTCTACCCAACATGAAGACGGCGGTTGGGGGAGCGACTTTATAACAAGACAGAATGCTGCTGCTCTAGAAGGCTCAGAAATTGAATCAGAGAGAATCGCCTATCGGAAGGCTGTCAGATACTTACGCCTTAAGGGTATTTCACCAATTTCTAGATATGAATTAGATTCTATTGCCAGGAAGCTCTGATTTTCTGGCCGTAAAATGATATAATACATATCAATGTATTTTTTCATGAAATTTTATGACAAGAAAGCCCTTGCTAAAGGGTTCTTTCTTTGTTTGTTTTTGTTATTAGTTTGTAAATTCTCTCATTCAGCTGCGTTTGCAGTTCTTGTTCCTATGACATTGTTTCTTTTTATGATGAAGAAAAATGTCGCGATCATGTCAGTGGCGTTTTTTAGTACATTGTCTCTTGTATTGAGCGAGTTCTTTATTGAAAAGACGATGATTTTTGCTATCTCGCAAAAGATATTGATACTAATGTTATCCGTTTTGCTGTTACCATCTTTTTGTGCCATTCGCCACAGTAGAGTACAATCTTCGCTGCTTTTCCTATTTTGGTATTTACTTTATATGCTGATAGTTTCGCAATTTGGGTGGTCGCCAGTCATTTCAAATTTGAAGATGTTATTGTTTGTGATGGTATTTATTTGCTATTACGGGATTTCATTAAAACTTATAAATGACAAAACGATAACAGAATCTAATATTAGAACTCCTATTTTAGTTTTTGTTTTGCTTCTTGTTGTTGGTTCTGTGCTAGTAAGCCCTTTCCCTCAAATTTCGCAGTTAAGGTACGAAAGATTACTATTACGTGCAGATGCTGGAGTAAGTCTATTTACTGGCATTACAAACCACTCACAGGCGCTAGGTCCCATAATGGCAATTCTAAGTGTTTTTCTTTTTGCGGATTTAGTTTTTTCGATCCAAAAAAGTGATAAGTTATATATTGTTCTACTTATTTTATGTCCATACTTAATCTATAAAACTTCCAGTCGTACGGCGATGGGTAGTTATCTTATAGGGATGATGTTTGTTTCGTTTATTGCATTGCATTGTAAGAGATTTATTCAATCGAGGTGGCGTAGAAGTGTTGTAAATTCCATTTTTTTAATTGGATTTTTAGGTGTTATATCGATTTTTCTAGTCCCTTCAATACGAGAGAAGGCTACCTTGTTTATTGCTAAAGCGAACGAAGATGTTTCAGAATTAACAACAGAGAGTATTATGAGGTCGAGAGAAGCAGTTCTCAATAATGCTCTTTATAATTGGCGCATGAAGCCTATTACCGGAAATGGCTTCCAGGTAAGCCAGCTATATGAGAATGTAAAAATTAACAGTATAAAGGATATGATATCTGCGCCAGTTGAGAAGAGTACTTGGACATATGCGGTACTTGAGGAGGGCGGAGTTATTGGGTTTGTTATATTTTTGATTTTTATTTTAATTAATATAGGTTTGATGCTAAAGAGAAATGCGTATATTGGAGCTTCTTTGTTCTTTACGTTTATTATTATTAATTTAGGCGAGTTTACGATATTTTCAATGTCAGGCGCAGGTGGATTATATTGGCTACTAGTGTTTTTAGGGTTAGTGATAGACGAAAAGCGAAACATCCGCAATTATTATTACTAAAAAACATAAGTTTTTCTAATTCTCCTAAACCCCAAATCTCCCAGTAAGCGTAAGCAGTATTAGTATGAGAATTTTCCGCACATAATTCTCATATAGAAAGAAATCGGTTGCTCGGTTGTGCATTGCACATTCCGCCTGCGGCGCGACCACTAAAACCGGCGGACGGATTTATGGCGATGAATCGCGATTGACCCTATCGGGTAAAACCCGCCACGCCGGACACGAAGCGGCCCTTCGAGCCGTCACGAACCATTACGAAAAAGACGAGAGTTTGAAAACACTTTGATTGCAATAGAAGGCATTTTTTGTTGAATTTTAGTTTGTGTAATGATAAAATATACGAATTCAATGATACGAAAAGAGCGACACGAGTAGAAAGTTAAATATGAAAAAATTCAAGGCGATAGTTTTAGGGGCTGGCTATAGAGGCCGAGCATATGCTGAATATGCTGCGATTAACCCCGATAAACTTGAGATAGTAGGTGTCGCAGATCCCGTCCAGGCTGAGACGATACCAGCGCCTAAATATTGGAATGATTGGCGCGATTGCCTCAATGATCGTCCAGATGCGGATATAGTGATTATTTCAACTCCTGATGATTTGCATTACGAGCCAGCAATGGCAGCTCTTGACGCTGGGTATCACTTGCTGCTAGAAAAACCAATTTCCCCTACAGAGGCAGAAAGTCGCGAAATAATAGCCAAGGCGCTACGCAAGAAGAAACTTGTTTTTATAGGACATGTCCTTCGTTATTCTCCTTCATTTGCACGCATAAAGGCGCTTATTGATTCTGGTGAAATGGGCGAAGTGGTTTCTATAAGTCATCAAGAATCAGCAGGATACTTCAAGGTCGCTCATTCGTATGTTCGCGGCATTTTCAATAACTCACAAAAATCTTCTCCTGTTATCTTAGCCAAGTGTTCTCATGACTTTGATCTTTTCGCATGGTGGCTAGCCGGTAAGAAGTGTTTGAAAGTTACGAGTTTTGGTTCGCTAAGTCACTTCGTGCCTGAAAATCGACCACAAGGTGCAGCTGAGCGTTGTTCTCAATGTCCAAATGCGATAGAAAAGTTGTGCCTTTGGAGCGCCAAGAAAATGTATCTGGAGTCTACTGACCTGCATTATCTTTTTGCTGATTCAACGCGTCCTGCGATGCAAAAGGTCGTAGCAGAAAGTCGCTTTGGCAGATGCGTCTATTGTTGTGATAACGATGTGCCAGATCATCAGGCCGTTCTTATGGAGTTTGAAGGCGGTGTAACAGTAAGTCATATGATGACTGGCTTTACGAATCGCAACATGCGCACAACTCGAATTTCCTGCACTAAAGGCGAAATATTTTTCGACGGCTCAGAACTTCATGTGAATATTTTTAGTGGTGACTCAGCAAAGGCTGATGTGCCGGAAGAATTGCGGGGTGGTAACTATTCGCGTCACGGTGGTGGCGACCTTAATTTAGTTGCTGCGATGCTTAGAGTTTTAGAAAGTGGCGACGAAAAACAAATTTGTGACATTAACCGCGCTTCCTTGCAAAGTCACGTTATAAGTTTTGCTGCAGAACGTTCTCGGCTTGCAGGTGGAGTAACGGTCCATATAGATGATTGAAGGCGTCCGTCTGATGTCGCCAGCACAATTTATAGATAACCCAAATTGGGCGTCATTTATTCCTGAATCGCAAGATTCGCAACGTGCTAGGCCGCTTGTAAGCCACGAAGATTGTTCTCTTCTTGATGTAGAAAGTGTGGTAAGGCACATTAAAACAGGTGGTACATTAGGTTCCATGCCTGGCTATGAGCAGCGTAAGGGCCAAATTGCTATGGCAGAGGGTGTGACAGAAGTTTTTAATGGTCGGCGTCATCTTATGGTTGAAGCTGGCACAGGGACTGGTAAGTCACTAGCGTATTTAGTGCCGTCTGTTCAATGGGCCTGGCTTAATGATACTCCTGTTGTTATTTCTACTGCAACAAAAAATCTTCAAGATCAGTTACTTTCTAGTGATATACCGCGGGCCCTTAAGACAATTGATGCTAAAGAATCAAGTTTTAGGGTTGCACTGTTAAAAGGCAGGTCAAATTACCTTTGTTTAAGAGCGCTAGACGATTTTTTTTCTGGCGGATATTGGACAATGTCAGAAAGTGACAGGGCGGCAATACCTGGATTTATAAAGTGGCTTCAGGCAACTGAAGATGGTGATCTTGATAGCTACGAAGGGATATCAAAAGAAGATTTAGTTTGCCCAGGTGAGGAATGTGGCGGTCGTGGGTGCAGATTTTATTCTCGTTGTTTTGTATATAAGGCGCGTAAGCGCGCAACTCAAGCACACATTGTGGTTGTTAATCATTCCTTGACATTAGCAGAAGCCTCTAATCCATTGGCGGCGCTTTTGCCTGCCTACGGAAGGCTCGTTATGGACGAGGCTCATAATCTCGAGAAGATCGCTACTGAGCATTTTACAAAAATATTCTCCGAGAAGGCTTTAAAGCTTATCTTAAATAGGCTCTTAAGGGCTAATTCATCGCGTCGCAAATCGACAGGCGGTGTGCTCGGAGCGATGTCGAGAGTTTTAGCACGCGGCGGTTTGCCAGTAAAAGATGACTCAATGCGGTTAATGCGTTTAATGAGTGAGGCAACATCATCTATTACGTCGCTGCAAATAGCAGCTTCCTTTGTCTCCTCCTCAATAGGGCATTTGTTTTTAGATCCTAGTGTTGATGGGCCAGTGCGCTATAGAACTTCAATGATACAGACGCCAGAGCTAATAAAGGCACATAAGCAATTTGAAGATTCCCTAGCAAACCTTATAAATATTCTTCATGGGCTTTCGGAGAGCCTGATTTCGTTAGATGAAGAGTGGAGATCGCGCTTTATAGAACATGCGAAGCAGTTAGATAATATTGCACAGTCGCTCACCTTGTTTGCTAATGACACAGCGTTTGTTTTAGCTGCTGATAAGCCTAACACTCATGTTTATTGGGTAGAGAGAGTGCGCCCTCACAAGCGCAAGTCATATATCCTAGCCTCCGCAGCTCCTTTGTCGGTAGCAGATGATCTACGAGAACTAGTCTATGCTCAAAAAGACTCTGTTGTTCTGTGTTCGGCTACGCTACGGACAGGTGGTAACTTTACATACATGATGCGGAGGTTGGGTTTTTTTGACGAAGATGTTATAGAGGCTCAAAGATACACAACGCTACTAGCAGAAAGTCCATTTGATTATTTTAGGCAGAGTTTAGTATTTGCTCCAGATTTTCTTCCAGATCCTTCTCTTGATAATGATAGGTATGTTGTTGAGTTATCTAATCTTATAGAGAAAATGGTTGGAGTTACTAGAGGTCGTGCATTAGTTCTTTTTACTAGTAGAGAGATGATGAGTATGACCGCTTCCATTGTACGAGGTAACCTGGCTAGCCAGGGTGTGGAGCTTCTTGTTCAAGGAGACGGCCTATCTCGAGAGGTTATGACTAATAAGCTTCGAAGTGCAGTCGTGCCAACAGTGCTTTTTGGAATGCAGTCGTTTTGGGAAGGCGTTGATGTTGCAGGAGATGCTCTAGTTCTAGTAATAATGGCGCGTCTGCCATTTGCGCAAAAGAGCGACCCAGTCGTTGAAGCACGTGGCGAAAAAGTCGCCCGAGAAGGAGCTGACGCTTTTAGGCATTACTTATTACCAGAGGCGGCGATTCGTTTTAGGCAGGGTTTTGGAAGGCTTATTCGCACGAAGAGTGATAAGGGCGTCGTTATTGTAGCAGACCCAAGGATAGTTACCAAAAACTATGGTGGAGCATTTCGAAAGTCTATCCCTACAGGCGTAAGGGCAATATCAACGATTAAGGAACTAATAGACGCAACGACTGATTTTTTGGTATAATTGCATGACTAAAAGAAGAAAGGAAATTATGAAATTACTAAAAATGGCTCTGTTCGTTCTAGCGGGATTTTCTTGCTTAGAGGTTTCAGCATGGTCGCGTGAAATTGCATTGTGGCGCGGCGAAACAACATGTGTACGAATTCCTGATGAAACTCGTATTGGTGAAATGCCTAAAGGTATTACAATGCGCGAAGGTACGATTAAGCCTGTAAAGTATCTAGCAGAGCGCTATTCGCTAGTTTATGCTCAAGTCGCAGACAAGCTTGTTTGGGATGGTTGGACGATTGGTCCTAGAGTTTTAGAGCTTAAGGCTGATAGCGATATGAAAGCAGGTACATATGTTTGTGGTGATTTAAGGATTAGGGTTGTTGATCGCGTCCTTCCGCCACCATCTCAATGGAAGTATGTTCTTGACCTTTGGCAGCATCCTTGGGCGATTGCCCGTATTCATAATGTTAAGCCTTTTTCAAAAAAATATTGGAAAGTCGCTCGCCCAATCTATGAAACCCTTGCCACTGGCGGTCAGAAATTTATAACTACAACACTTCTTGATCGTCCGTGGGATAATCAGTGCTATGATGCATATGGCACGATGATTCGTCATGTTAAGTGTGCCGATGGCAAATGGCGTTTCGATTACGAGATATTTGATAAATATGTAGAGTTCGCTAAAAGCTGCGGTATTGGTCCGTACATTGCTTGCTATACACTTTGTCCTTGGGGGAATATGGTTCATTGGGAAGATGAAGATGGTAAGCCGTATTCAATTTCTGCGCCTGCTGGTAGCAAAGAATTTAAGGAATATTGGGGTGATTTCTTAGTTGATTTTGCTAAGCACCTCAAAGAGAAAGGGTGGTTTGATATAACATATATTGCTATGGACGAGCGTAGCCCTGAGGAGGTGCGTGCCATTGCAAACTTTGTACAGGAAAAAGTTCCTGGTATGAAGATTTCAATGGCAGGTAATCGCAAGCCTAGCGATTTCAAAGGCATTACGATTGATTGCTATAGTCAAGTAATCTACGATGTTACGAAAGACTTTTTGGCAGAAGTGCCAGAGCGCCGCGCCAAAGGCTTTATCACTACGCACTATGTTTGTTGCGGTCCAAAGGAGCCAAATAGCTTCTTAGAATCGAAAGAGGATGAGCCTTTCTGGGATGGTTATTATCCAGCAGCTGTCGGTCTTGATGGCTTTTTAAGGTGGGCATGGAATAGCTGGGGCAAAAATCCAGACGAAGATGCCACTTATTCTGGACGCGGCAGTTGGAAGCAGGGCGATGTGTTCCTTTGTTATCCCGATGGCTCGCCAAGCTGGCGCTTTATTAAGCTTCGTCAGGGCATAATTACGGCTGAAAAGGCTCGCATTCTAAAAGAGGCAGGCTTGTTCCAGAAGGAGCTTTCAGAAGTTAATAAGTGCTTTGAATATCAAAATATCAAAAAGTATTCTTATAGAGCTACGGCTGATAAAACTGTAGCCATAGTTAATAAGGATAAATAATGCTGGTATAAAGTTTACTAAAGGTTCATAATGAAAAAGTTAATTGCCGGTTTAGTTTCGGTTATAGCGGTTGCTTCATTTGCTGATGAATTTAAAGTCGCTCTTTGGAGAGGAGAGACGCTCCATGTGCACATTCCAGAGATGATAAAACTCACTCAGCCACCTAGCCCAATCACGATTCGTGAGGGCGGTGTAAAGGAGGTGCGCTTCCGTCCTAGCCGGCTTAACTTTATGTATAAAAGCGTTGCTGATAAAGTAGATTGGACAGGCTGGAAGGAAGGTCCCCGCGTTCTAGAAATCACCGTGCCCGCAGAAACTAAAGCAGGCAACTATGAGTGTGGTGACCTAAAAATAAAAGTTGTTGATCGCATCCTTCCACCGCCATCACAGTGGAAGTATATCCTTGATCTTTGGCAGCATCCTTGGGCAATTTCGCGCGTTCATAATGTCAAGCCGTTTTCAAGTGAATACTGGAAAGTTGCTCGTCCCATTTATGAACTTCTTGCTACTGCCGGTCAGAAGTTTATAACAGCAACGCTTCTTGATAGACCATGGAATAATCAGTGCTTCGATGCGTATCAGACGATGGTCCGTCATATTAAACGAGCTGACGGTTCATGGCGCTTTGATTATGAGATATTTGATAAATATGTTGAGTTTGCCATGAGTTGCGGTATTGGTCCTTATATTGCATGTTATACGCTTTGTCCTTGGGGAAATATGGTCTATTGGCAAGATGAGAGCGGTAAGACTTTTTCGGCCTCTGCGCCTGCTGGCAGTAAAGAATTTAAAGAATACTGGGGTGATTTCTTAGTTGATTTTTCGAAGCACCTCAAAGAGAAGGGTTGGTTTGATATAACATATATTGCGATGGATGAGCGTAGTCCTGAAGAAGTAAAGGCTATCGCAGATTTCATGCAAGAAAAAGCTCCAGGGCTTAAACTTTCCATGGCGGGCAATCGTAAGCCAAGCGAATTTGCTGGTATTAAAATTGATTGCTATAGCCAGTTTATTTGCGATATTGATGATGCCTTTCTAGCGGAGATACCTGCTTTGCGTGCAAAGGGTTATATGACGACATTCTATGTGTGTTCAGGACCTAATGAGCCAAATAACTTCCTCGATTCAGATAATGATGAGTCATTTTGGATAGGCTTTTACCCCGCGGCAGTTGGTTTGGATGGTTTTCTTAGATGGGCTTGGAATAGCTGGGGTTACCAGCCTTGGGGCGAAAGGCCAAATAATGATGTAACAGTAGATGTTATGCATCCTAGAAATCAGGGTAATTCTTTTTTATGTTATCCTGATGGTAGTGCTAGCTGGCGTTTCTTAATGATTCGTCAGGGTATTGTCGCAGCTGAGAAAGCTCGTATTCTTAGAGAGAAGGGGCTTTTTGTAGATAAGTTTAATAAACTTAAAGCTGTATATGACATAAAAAACAAGAACAGACCAACTTATAAATCAGCTTCTGATAGGGTAAGAATACTTGTCAATAAAGAATAATTTTTTTAGAAAGGAATTAAAATGAAAGCAGTTTTAGAAACAAGTCTTGGTACGATAACTATTGAGCTTAATGAAAGCAAGGCGCCAGAGACGGTCGCAAACTTCGTAAGCTATGCTAAATCTGGACATTATGATGGTACGATATTTCATCGTGTCATTGATGGGTTTATGATACAGGGCGGCGGTTTTACAAAGGACATGAATCAAAAGCCTACATTAGAGCCTATACGCAATGAGGCTATGAATGGCCTTAAGAATGTTAGAGGCTCAATAGCGATGGCTCGCACTATGGAGATAAATTCAGCAACAAGTCAATTTTTTATTAATCATGTTGATAATGATTTTCTAGATTTTACATCTCCTACGCCAAATGGATTTGGGTATGCTGTCTTTGGTATGGTAACTGACGGCATAGAAGTTGTCGATCAAATCGCTAAAGTTAAGACTGGTAGTTACGGGCCTTATCAAAATGTTCCTGATGAGCCAGTTGTTATTAAAAAAGTGACGATTGAGTGATTTTACTTGATAAATTTCTGAAAAAATCATATAATAGCGTAAATTTTTGAAAGGAAACTCAAATGAATAAGTTGATGATGGCTGTTGTTGCTTGTGCCGTATTTGCATGCGGCGGAGCGTTTGCGGATGAGAATAAGAGCGAGAATCTTCTTGAAAAGCCTACAGGAAATCCTCTTGTCGAGATTGAACAGCAAGAAAAGAACGAGGCGATTGCTCCGAAAAAGAATGTCGCGATGTGGCCTGCGTGCTTTGCTGTTTTCGAATTACCCGAGACGCCAGATCTTGTTGGTATAAGATTTGCAATTCCTTATTCTACGAAACAGGAATCCGTTACTGGTTTTGATATTGGCTTTTGGGGACGCTCAAGATATTTTGAGGGTGTCGCGGTAAATATCTTTAGAAATGACGTTAAGGAAAAACTTTCTGGTTTGCAGGTTGCTCTTTATAACTCAGCTGGCTACTGCAATCTCGGTGGTGTTCAAATTGGCGTCTGGAACGAAGTCCATTCTATTAACGGTGTTCAGGCTGGTTTAGTAAATATTGCAGGCGACGCGCATGGTTTCCAGATTGGCCTTATCAATAGAGCAGAAACGATGAGCGGCTTCCAGTTTGGTGCTATTAATATAATTCGCGATGCAGAAATTGCGTTCTGCCCATTTGTAAATATCGGATTCTGATTTTAGGCTTAAGTATGAAAATTTCTGCTTTTGCGGCCATTAGGCCAAATGAGAATGATGCAGCATTAGTTGCTGCTGTCCCCTACGATGTAGTAGATACTGCTGAGGCTAAGGCTTTAGCGTCTGGTAACCCCAAGAGCTTTCTTCATGTCTCGCGTCCAGAGATAGATTTGCCAGAAGGCACAGGTTGCTCTTCGCCTGAAGCATATGCTCAAGCGCGCAAGGCTCTTGATTCAATGGTAGATAGTGGCGTTCTTATTAAGGATGCAGAGCCTGCTTTTTATGCGTACCGTCAAATAATGGGAGAGCATTCTCAGACTGGTATTGTCGCGACTTTTGATACTAAGGATTATCTTTCTGGTATTCTTAAGCAGCACGAAAAAACGCGCAAAGATAAAGAAGATGATCGCACTCGTCATATAGAGACGCTTCAGGCTCACACTGGTCCAGCGTTTCTTACGTATCGCGATGATTCATCAATTGACGCTATCGTAAATGAGGCTTGTCAAGCAGCACCCATTTATGATTTTACTGCTGATGATGGTATACAGCATACAGTTTGGCGTATAGCATATGCGTCAGAGCCAGTAGCTGAAAAACTTGTTGAGCTTTTTGCTGGTATACCGACAGCCTACATTGCCGACGGTCATCACCGCAGTGCGGCGGCGTCGCGTTATGCTATGGCGAATAATTTTGAAGGCGAAAGCCGTTATTTCTTGGCGGTAGCATTTCCTGCTGGTCAGCTTAAGATACTTGCCTATAATCGCTTAGTATCAGATTTAAATGGTCTTTCCGATTATGAGTTCATGACTAAGGTGTCAGAAAACTTCACGATAGGCCAGAAGGGTGATCGTAATTGCCGTATGTATTTTCGTGGCAAATGGATAGACCTTTCTTGGTCAATTCCTGAAGGGTCGGATGTAGTTTCGGCTTTAGATGTTTCTTATTTGCAGGATAAACTCCTTTCTCCTGTTTTAGGTGTCAAAGATCCTCGTACTGATTCTAGAATCTCGTTTATGGGTGGTATCCGTGGTGATGCTGCGCTTGCGGCGAAAGTGGATTCTGGTGAGAATGAGGTGGCTTTTGCGATGGAGAGTGTAACTGTAGAAGAAATGATGTCTATTGCTGATGCTGGTGCGATAATGCCACCAAAATCAACATGGTTTGAGCCAAAACTTCGTAGCGGTTTGTTCGTTCATAGCGTTTTGTCTTAATGTCAACCCTCAGCATACGCTGGCAGCAAATTAAAGAAAAAATCCTTTCAGGAGATTTATCACCTGAGAGGATTGCTGCTGGTTGGGCTCTTGGAATGTTTGCAGGTTGCGCTGTGCCATTTGGGCTTCAGCTTGCAGTAACAGTGCCAATTGCAAAATTCGCCAAGATTTCAATGGTTGGTGCTACAGTTGGCACTTTAATAACAAACCCAGTTACAATTTTCTTTATTTATCCTGCGCAAACCTGGGCTGTATATAGATTGTTTTTTGGTCAACTTGATTATAACTCGCTTAGAAGTATTGAGTGGACGAGAGAAACAGTTATGTCTTTTTCGACTCAACTTATGGCGAGTTATTTCTTAGGCGGGTTATTTTTAGCGTTTATTTTAACACCGATAACATATTTTGCTGTAAAAAGGTTTGTTGTTTTTAGTCGCAAGTTGAAAGGTTAAAAGAATGAGCAATTCTCGTCTTAAAGCACTTGGTAATCAAGTTAAGGCGCCACAGGATTATGATCCAACGGTATTAGAGTCTTTTTCTAACGCACATCCTTCACGCGATTACTGGGTAACTTTTACCGCTCCTGAATTTACGACATTATGTCCAAAAACTGGTCAGCCAGATTTTGCTACATTAACGATTAGATATATACCAGGTGCTAAGCTAGTGGAGTCAAAGTCTCTAAAACTATATTTATTTGGCTTTAGAAATCATGGAGATTTCCATGAGGATGTTATAAATGTGATTTATAATGATCTTTTTAAGTTGCTAAAGCCTAAGTATCTTGAGGTTTATGGCAAATTTGCTGCGCGTGGTGGCATATCAATCGATCCATTTGTTAATGGGGCATCGCTTGCTAAGTACAAGCCTCTCCAGTCAAAGCGATTTGAGAATTGGAACGGGGTTAGAGATTAATGCGCTTTTGGGGTGTTACAGGTACTAATGGCAAGACAACAACTGCCTGGATACTTGCCGATTTTATTTCTTCTCAGCCTGGTCGTCGTGCTGGTTATATAACGACTGTAGAGATTAACACCACTAAGAGGACTTTTTATAGCGGCTATACAACTCCTCCTTTGTCTGAACTCTGTCGTATCTATGATGAGATGCAAGATGCTGGTTGTACTGATTGTGTGATGGAGGTATCGTCTCATGCTATACATCAAAACCGTGTCGGGTTTGGTGATGTTACAGTTTTTTCTGGTGGGGCTTTTACTAATCTTACTGAAGATCATCTTGATTATCACAAGACGATGGATGAATATTTTAAAGTTAAGCTTTCATTTGCAGAGAAAATTGCTTTAAGTCATGTTTCTGCGCCAGAGGCAGGCAGGGCACAAATGCCTTCTTTTGTAGTTTGTTTAGATGGTGGTTGTGGAAGGGAGATGTTTTTAGAGGCGTCTAAGTATTCAGTAAATGTCATACCTGTTACACGAGAGCATCCGCGTTATGATTTGACGAGTTTGAAGTTAAAGGGTGCGTATAATGAGTCAAATGTTTTGTTAGCCGCAGCATTGGCAGAGTGTGCGGGTGTAGATAGAGAAGTTATAGCAGAACGAATACCTAAACTTGAACCAAGATGGGGGAGATTGGAGCGAATTGAGAATCCGAAGGTTTCTGCTGAAGTTTATGTTGATTTTGCGCATACGCCAGATGGTTTAGAAAAGGTTCTTGAAGCCTCGCGTCAATTTACCAGCGGCAAGTTGTGGGTAGTGTTTGGTGCTGGTGGTGATCGTGATCCGATGAAACGTCCTTTAATGGGAGCAGCTGCGGCTCGAGCGGCGGACATGATAATAGTTACGTCTGATAATCCGCGAAGCGAAAACCCAGAGAAAATTATTCAAGCGATACTTTCAGGCATACCTCAAGAGAAAAGGGAGAGAGTTTTTTTAGAGCCTGATAGGCGTAAGGCTATTGAAATAGCGTTGTCAGAGGCATCAAAATCTGATGTTGTTATTATAGCAGGCAAGGGACACGAGACAACGCAAGAGATAAGCGGAGTGAAGTATCCTTTTGATGATAGAGAAGTTGTAAGGAAATTTTAAGTTAATAAATTGTAATTAGGCTTAGCATAGACTAAAGATGAGATTTTTAGTCAAGATTGCTCTTCAGTAGAATTCTTAGGTCTAAGAGCTTTGTTTAGCAGAAGCCTTATACCACAAATTCAGCCAAGTCTTATGTCTCATACCTAGGAAAGTTCATTTGTATTATACTCTTCGATATTGTACTCAGGAGAAGTCTATCGGTATTATACTCTTCGATATTGTACTCAGGAGAAGCCTATCGGTATTATACTCTTCGATATTGTACTCAGGAGAAGTCTATCGGTATTATACTCTTCAATATTGTACTCAGGAGAAGCCTATCGGTATTATACTCAAGAAAGCCATAAGAATCAAGGTTGAGCTTAAAAACGTAAATATACATAGGTAGATGTTTAAACTACAAAGTATAAGATTACTTATTATAGACTTATAACGTGTAACCTTGAGGTATTGTAGTCCTAAAAACACTCTCAAGATTTTTCCGCACATAATTCTCATTTTATGATATAATACGTCTTGAGATGGCAAGAAAGAAGTATACTCATTCTCCTTATTGGAGGGCTAAGAAGTCCACACTTAAGCGTTCGTACGTTACGGATGCTTTAAAGTATTTTGGGCTTTA
>JAGBZX010000002.1 GCA_017628025.1 Kiritimatiellia bacterium
CGAGGCATACTTAAAAATATGATAGAGAGCAAAGTTATAAAAACACTTTGAGTGAATAGCATTCTGCCAGAACCCAAGGCGCGCATGAACTGCTGATGGGCAGTACCAGTTATAAAGCTCACTCATTGATGAGCGCCCTTCACCATCACGGTAACGCTGCATGAAATACGAGCTTGACCTACCAAATGACTGATATGACTCTAGACCAATTGAGTCAACTACTGCCATGGCCTTATTGTCTGCTGGATAACGCACTGGGTCAGCGGTTGAAACCACGAATGTGTGAGCCAAACCAATTCTTGCAGCATGTAAATAATCCTGCGATTCCTTCCAAACATCAGCTAAAATCTGATTTTCGATTTCGAGAACTAATGTGCGAAGTCTACCATTCCAAGGCGCGGCAAAATTAGGCTCTCTGCGCTTACCAGGGTTACAAATACTAGCAAACGAAGTCCAGCTGTCATTCTTAACAATTTCATCAACAAGTGCGATTTCTTCTTGTGTAAGCTCGCCACTTGTACGCCAATTCTTGCCAAGATGCTTTTCGATATATTTGTCAAACACACGACCAGGAAGACCAGGCTCTGGCCATGTTTCTTCTGCCCAATAGCCTGAAACGGAAGGAACTTCATCAAGCCTATCAAGGCGAAGCTCGGTCATAGTCTTGCCTGCTCTAGCATAACCAGGCAATGTATCAATCCAAATAAGATCAAGATCAGAAGCTTCTTTAAGAATTTCAAGATAAGAGCTCGGATTTTGACCAGGAGAACCCCATGCGTTGTGAACGCCCGTAAAACCAGCTTCTTTTAAGTGAGGAAGAATATACTTGCGAGACCTTACATTAAAGACTCTCGTGCCATTGAAGATTCGGCCAGCCAATGACTGACAATTCTTCGTGATAGCATAACAAAGATCTTTAGAGCGGCGCTCAAGAAGTTGCTTAACACCTGGCTCCTTGCGCCCACCTTTATTGATATATTCAATTGCAAACTTAACTGTCATTGCATCACCAGGCTCTGTGGTATTAAAACCATGAGCACCAAATGAGAAGAAGTTGCTAACCGGTGCTGAGCGCTTTGAACTCGTCGACCTAGGCCAATCTCCACCTGCCTTCTTAGCTATCTCTTCAAGTTGTGGGATAACACTCTTATCGCCAATATAACCAAGCGCAGTTATCGCACAGCCACGAATCATACGCTCTGGGCTATTTTGGGCTATCTTAAGCAAATCGTCCTTAGCCTCTTTAGCCTTAATATGACCTAACGCTAGACACCCAAGTTGAGCGAGCAAGTTATCATCTGTCGTGTTTGCAGCCTTAAGAAGAGCTTTTCTAACATCTTCTCTATTTACACCAATATTACCGAGCGCTTGGACTGCACGACGGCGATCCCAAACAACAGGATGTGATGTTTTAGCTACTAATGCGTCAATAGCAATCTTTTCCTTGCACTGCATCCAACCTAAAGAAATAGCAGCCTGTGTGCGAACACTTTCTTCAGAATCATTAAGGAGTTTAACAAGTACTTCAATAGCGTTCTTGTCAGTTGGCTGAATACGTCCAATTTCAAGTGCCGCTTCACACTTTTCTTTAGCAGTTCCAGACTTCATCTTTTCAACAAGAGCGGGAACTGTTTTTAAATCTTCCTTCAGTTCTGCTAAAACACGCTCTTTCTTTGCTGCTAGAACTTTTGGACGAATAGAAGAGATATACTGCTCTGTTCTTGAGATGACATTTGTGTCAATTATAGTTGCAAATTTCGCCATAACATTCGTACTTGACCATGGCGTAGCAGAAAACCTTAAAGTTCTAAGCGACTGAACATCGAGAGAATTAAGATATTTATTTGCATCAGCCTTCATTTTAGTAGCCTCTGCAATCACTGCATTAACTTCTTTTTTGATATCATTAGAGCGCTTGAGGCACTCCTTAGCTTCTTTGTTAGATAAAAACTTAGCAAAGTAATCTAACTTATAAGCAAGAGCTTCTGGCACTGATGTAATCGTATCGCGAGCCATTGGTATAATGCCTGCTATAGAATCAGGACCACGCTCATCAAGCGTCAAATCAAGCATACGCTCACGGCGAATAAAGTTAACCTCTGCCATATCTGCCGCTTCTGCTGCCTTTTCTGCAGATGGTTTTTTACCATCCGTCAAATACTTAAGCATAGCAAAAAGAAGCCTCTCATTAGAGACGCTGGTGTCGTCACCTACATAATAAGCAAAGTGTCCGCCATAAACGATGACTCTACCATACCCTACCTCACCAAAGGCTCCAACTGCGTCGCCAGAATTCTCCGCAAACACATTGCCTTTTTTTCCGACTTTAAGAATAAGATGGTCGCCGCTACCAGCAGTAACTGGCTTACCCTTAAACGCCTTTGCTAAATCGCTATTGCCATACGGGAATATCCACGAGCTAGAAAGGCGGTTGTATACTTCTGCAACCTCTGGGAACATTGGACGGTTAGCTGTACGCGTATAACCGCCGCGGAAGCCGCTTAAAATAACTCCGCCACCTGATGCGACATAACGGATAATCGCTTTCCTAGTACGCGACTCTGGGAAGAAATATCTACCCCAGCCACCTGGAAAATAAAGAACATCATACTTCGAAAGCACATCTGGATTTTTAAAAGGAGAATTCTTTCCTGACTCATGGATGAAATCGAACTTCCACCCTGCCTTAGTTAGAGAATTCGTCACGCCGTCCATAATGCCAATACGGCGATCTTTCCATATACCAATAGTCTTAGCTTCAGTAGCGGCCGCAGCAACAAGTGCAAAAGCAATAACAATTAACTTTTTCATTTTTTCTCCTGAATTTTAACGGCGCGGATAGTCATTTAATTTACGCTCTAAGAATCGATATGCTGTCTCCAGAATATACATCGGTGGGCGATGAGCACATTGATGATTCAAAAAGAGGAAATCGTCAGGACGTTTTGAATATGCCCCAGAATCCATAATTTCATTTTGTGTCGTTGAATCATCAGTCTTACCAGAGATAATGCAAAGAGGCTTGCTCTTACCAATTATAAGAAGCTGATTGTTATCAAGACCGCGGCGACGAGCCTCATTTAGGTGCGTGCTCCAATACCAAGGCGACTCCCAATGAGTCTGATCAAATCTATAACCAAAATCACTAGCAACGACTGCCTTAATGCGGTCATCTAGCATACCTGAATAGAAAGAGCCTTGACCACCGAGCGAGTGACCGCAGATACCTACTCGCGTAGTATCGATACGAGGATCTGCCAAGAATATATCAGTAGCTATCTTTGTATCAAACACCTTTTTCGCCATGCAGTTCCAAGTCGGCCAGTCAGAATAGAATTTTTTAGCCGTTATTGTCCATTTGCTGAAATCTTTAATTTTTAGCCCTGGAATATAATTAAGATGATATGTCTCAGAACACATTGAAGCCCAGCCACGAACTGCAAAATGACGCATAAACGCTACTGGCAACTGCCCTTTTATATCAGCACCTGTATCAAAATTACGTGCTATCATATCCGCTGGCGCATAATAGGGAACAACGATGCCTGGCACCTTACCTTTCATGTTTTTAGGAAATGTAAAAAGAACCTTCTGGAAAGTACCAGGGCCATTTGCCTGAAGATAAAGCTCACCATCGCACTCTGGCCAATCAAACTTGCGAATGAGTGTAACTTTGCGCTCAAAGTTAAGATATTCAGCAGGAGGCTTCATATATTCGTCCCAGAGAGCCTTAACTTCGTCTCTGGAAGCATCCTTTTTCATCACTGGCCCTTTGTAGGGATTCTTCTTAACATATTCTGAGCTAGCTTCTGCAGGAGGTGTAAATTTTTCTAACTTTGAAAAGATACGCAACCCACTAGTTGGCGCGTCAGATGTACGATCTGGAAAGTAAGTAAACAAAGAAATAGTGCATTTTTTAGCATTTAATCCCCAGCCACCGCCGCGAGAATACATACGCGTGCCGCACTTCGCATCGCCAAGCGCCCATTCGCGAACATTGCCGAGCATATCATAAAGCCCCCAAGCATTTGGCTTGTAGGAGCCAGCTATTGCAGTACCGTTTTCTGGTCCACAATCACGAGTATAACCCCTACCGCCATTATAGTAATAACGCCCTAAAGAATCAAGTGCTTCATCTTGATCAGGGTCCTTCATAAAAGAACCATCTGTATAATCACCTTCAACTCCTGCGCGAGCAGCATATTCCCACTCTTCCATAGTTGGTAGCGAAAAAGCTAAACCGGTGCGAGCAGAAAGAACTTCAAGAAACTTATGCGCGTCATCATACGACACACATTCAACTGGTCGTAAAGCGTAGTACTTATCATTAGAGAAGAATGATGGTCTATCGCCCATCACTATCTCCCATTGGCGCTGAAGGACTTCATACACACCGGCATAAAGGCCATTAGGAAGTTTCGCCAACACAATCTTCTCTCCATTAGGAGCGGGAGAAGAAGAGAGTGCCTTTAATTCTTCAATCTTATATGTATTAAGATTGATAGAAACATAATCTTGGGCAGCGAATGCACAAATCGGCAACGCTAAAGCTAATATAGAGACTATTTTTTGCATTTTACTATCCTTTGTGTTTTTAAAATTCAAATGTTTCTCCTGGTGCAGGCGCGGCAACCTTAGGCACTCCTTGCTCTTTTAGGAGTTCTGTCATAGCCGTAACTTTTTCAATATCCCCATGCACTGCAAATGCGTATCGAACATTGTCTTTAATCTCGGATATCCAGTCAATAAGTCCAGCGCGATCTGCATGCGCAGAAAGAGCATTTATGACCTCGACCTTGGCGTTCATCTGAACCTCTTCTCCTAGGATACGAATAGGATTACGCTTTTCTACGATTCTCCTACCAAGTGTATTTTCTGCCTGGTAACCGCAGATAAGGACAATATTGTTAGCATCTTGAACGGCATGCTTAAGGTGATGCAACACCCGCCCTCCTTCGCACATACCACTAGCTGCGATAATAATCATTGGCCCTGGAGTTTCGTTTAGAGCCATTGATTCTTCTGGCGAACCAATAAATGTCATCCCTGGATACTCTAGCGGATTAACTCCCTGAGAAAGCATCTGGCGCGCTTCAGCATTATATACTTCAGGATGGCGAGAATAAATTAGCGTTGCCTTACGCGAAAGAGGAGAATCAACATAAAGTTTTACTTCTCGCGGCACTTTCCCTTTTAGCCTTAGCCTATTTAAGTACCAAATAATCTGTTGGGTGCGACCAACTGAAAACGCAGGAATAATTAGCTTTGAATTATACCTATCAATATGCTTTAGATACTTTTCAAGTCTTAGCTCTACATCATCTGCAGTTGGATGAAACCTATCAGCATAAGTTGACTCAATTAGAAGAATATCAGCGCCTGAAGGATATTCAAAATGCCTTAAAATTGGCTGATTAGGCTGCCCTAAATCACCAGAGAACAAAAGCCTATGTGAAGAGCCAGTGTCATCTTTAACATCAAGTTGAACTAGAGCACTACCAAGAATATGACCAGCATTAAAAAACTCTAGCGTGACGCCTTTGCAAATTTCGCGAGGTTGATGCATATGAACAGGAACGAAAAGCTGCATTAACGCTACGACATCGCTCTCATCATAAAGAGGTTCAAAAAGGTTTTTACCATCTCTCTTGCGTTTTTTATTAACATACTCCAAATCTCGCTTCTGGAGAAAACAAGAATCGCGTAACAAGATGTCGCAAAGTTCAACAGTCGATGCTCTAGCAAAAACCCTGCCTCTGAAACCTTGTTTTACAAGCTGTGGCAAGTTACCGGAGTGATCAATATGCGCATGAGAAAGGATGACATAATCGATACTTGAGGCTTTTATTGGTAGGTTTCTATTTTTCTCAAAAGCCTCTTTTCTGTGACCTTGATAAAGGCCACAATCAAGGAGAATTCTTTTACCATTAACTTCAATAAGATGCATAGACCCAGTTGTTGTCTGAGCTGCTCCATAAAATGTTAATTTCATAACTCCTCCTTTCCTTTTTCGGTCAATGAGTATATCATATCTTATGGCTCTTATTCAAGTTAGCGAGAATTATGTGCTAAAAATTCTCACTACATTTGGTTTGTCAAAATCAATCCTAAACTTCACGCAAAACTTCTTCTACCGCATTATCAACACTCTCTGGCGATGTCGCGGGAAGCGCATGAGAAGAACCTTCAATTATAATCTTCTTAGATTTAGGGAAAATTGAAGAAAGAAAATCTGCATTTGTTGGCCTTACAATAGCGTCCCTGGTGCTTTGCAATATCCTTACAGGGAGATTTTCAAAAAGACCCTTTAATGAAGCTTCCTTTAGAGCAGTCCTACAATCAAGATTGCGCAAATAATCAAGCCCTCTAGATAAGTTTTCTTCAGTATCTACTGCATATGCCCATTTGGGATCTGGACCATCAAATAAATTTTGACCCAAAAGAGACAACTCTAAGCCTCTACGAAGCGCCTCTATTCGGCGCTCTGTCATACCCTTCCAACCATCATCCGCCTTCATTCGAGGCGTTGCCGCAACTAATACTACCGCTTTAATTTTTTCGGAAAATTCCAATAGTCCTTCTAACAACATCCCCCCGCCCATTGACCAACCGACACAAACAACCCCCTCGTCTTCTGCGGCAATTGCACGACTAAACTCACCATCTAAAAGCTGCGTATAAGAGTAAATCACTTCGCGATTAAACTCGCACCTCTTCCATGCTTGTTCAGATGCTGCCCAACCATTTAGAACTATTGTTTTCATTTTGAAGGTGGCTGGAGTATCCAGCGCTTATTATACCAAAACCATTCACCTGGATGACGGTGCACAAAACCATCAAGATAACTCATTGCTTGCTTTGTTAATCTACAAGCTTCTGCTCGCTTATCCTTCGCCTCTGTGTCTGGGCGCAATGTTGCCAAATGAGTAAAAACATGCTTGCCGTTTTCTCTTCTCATCGCCGCTACAACGATTGGAGCTCCTGTATAAACAGCAAACATAGCCCCAGAATGAGAGACATTCGCCTTGCCACCTAAAAAATCAACCTCTACATCGCGCTTATTAACTCGAAGATCTGGCAATATAGCAAAAGCACCACCCGATAAAAGACATTGCTTTATCTTTGATAAAGCATCTTTATTACTACGATCAATAACATTAATTTGCCCATATTGAGATTTCATCCACGCATCTATCTTTGGATTGCGCTGACGAGCCGCTAGCGCACTTAACTGCAAACCATATTTAGCCATTGACCAAGCCGCCATATACCAGTTGCCTGTATGTGGCACCATAATAACTACTCCCTTACCTTCATCAACATATTCTTGCAACTTGTCTTTATAAAGCTTACCATCTACTACAAATTTATCCATCCAACCACGAGAAAGCCTCGGCGCACGAATCATCTCAACTCCAGTTTTTAAAATATTTATAAAACTGCGTCTTGCGATATACCGTAATTCAGAATTAGATTTGTTAGGAAAAACAGATTTTAATCTTTCAATCGTTCTTTTGCGTTTTAGTCTAAAAACATCGACAACAATGACACCTATAAAGGAAGCCATTATCATTGCAACTCTATAAGGTATAAAATTTACCAACGCACAAAAAAATCTTAGCGCAGCATATTCTAGATTAATTACTAAAGATGATTTTTTTGCCATTTCGAAATTTATTTAGCCTGCTTTACCTTCTTTGCCGCGTCATTAATCGCTCCGCAAACAGCCCTGCTTGTAATCGTGGCAGAAGTTATGGCTTCAATTTCACCGCCATCCTTTTTGACCTTTAAAGGAGAGAGCGCATTTTTTCCTGCAAATTGACTAGAAAACTCTGCAGATGAAAGCTTTGTTCCTAAGCCTGGCGTTTCTGACGCTTGTAAGGATTTATAAGAAACTATCTCAAACGATGTCGTAAAGCCAACCATCAAAACAATCTTGCCGCCATAGCCACCGTCATCTTGACCTTTTGCAGCATAACCAATAATTTCACCATTTGAATTCTTACCAACAAACACCCCTTTGTTAACTTCATTAACATCAGTAACGCCTTGAGGCATAACTTGCTGAACCGCCGCCTTTTCATCAAGAGCGGCTGTTTGTTTAATTGGATCGGCTGTTATAATATTAATATATGCTAAAACCGCTGCACAGATAGCAGAAATAATCGTAAGGCTCGCTACGAGAGAAAGTATTTTTTTCATTACTTAACTCCGAAGGGTTTGGGTTGAGTCCATCTATTAATAAGTGGCGTGACCGAGTTCATTATTAAAATAGCAAACGAACAACCATCAGGATAACCACCATATTGGCGAATAAGCATACATAATAACCCGCAACCACAACCAAAAATCAACTTCCCCTTTGCTGTTGTCGGGCTAGTAACGTAGTCAGTAGCCATAAAGCACGCTCCAAGCATCAAGCCACCGGTGAGCAACTGTGTATGCACTGGCGCGCCACCAGAAATAAGCGAATAAATAGCAGCTGCAAGTATAAACGCGACGGGAATATGCCATGTGATAACTTTGCGAATAAGAAGATAAATGGCACCAAGAATAATAGCTATCGCAGAAACCTCTCCTATGCAACCAGGCATTTGACCGATTAAAAGATCACAAGCGCTAGGAATGGCATCTGAAACTTGAGGCGTGGCAGAAGTAGTCGCGCCTTGAAAATACCACGTCTTCATCGTCGCTAGAGGCGTAGCTGTTGTTACTGCCTCAGGAGTTTTCCACCAAAAAGGTTTTAACCAAGTCGTCATGGGACCTGTAAAAGAAATGAGCATAAACGCTCGTGCTGCTAGCGCAGGATTAAAAGGATTCATTCCTAGTCCACCAAAGACCTGCTTACAAATAAATATGGCGAACACCGAACCTAGCACGGCCATCCAAAGCGGCAAGCCTGCCGGAAGATTTAACGCAAGCAATAGACCTGTAACTATAGCTGATAAATCGCCGATGGTGCTCTCGCGCTTCATTAATATGCGACATACCGCCTCTGTTACAAGGCAAGTAGAAACGCATGTGAGCACTGTCCAAAGCGCTGGCAAACCGAAGAAATAAATACCTACTATTGTCGTAGGCAACAATGCAATTATAACATCTAGCATTATCCTCGATACGCTAGCGTGACAATGCGTATGCGGACTAGAACTTAAAATAAAATGTGGAGCAGAATCCTTGGGCTTCATCTTTAATCACCTTTCGTGATAAGTATATCATTTTTCACGCATTATTTGGGTGTAAAGTAAGTAGAATTTATTTAAGCTACAGACACTACTTATTAAAGTTTTTATGATTTAAAAACTCCCAAATGCGTTCCATCCATGTATAACTACCTGTCCCTGGGCTAGCCTTACGCTGGAAACAATGATTACGCAAGCAAAGCGTATGAAGATCACTGCCAATGCCCATCGCCTTCATTTTCTCCCACACCTTGACAGAATTCATCGCCGCCCATCCATCAATATCGCCATGAATCAACACCATTGGAGCAGTATCGGCGTCAAACACAAATTCTTGAGCAAGAACAGCTGAATCATCATTGCCACCAGTCTTGTTGTATGCTTCTAACCCATCAGAAAGAGCATATGCTGGATAAATACCAACACCCCATTGGACTTTGCAAGAAACTTTATCTACTTTGTCGACATTAAGATACGACTTACTTCTCGAACTGGTAACTCCCATAAGAGTTAGATGTCCTCCTGCAGATGAACCCATAATGCCAATGCGCTTAGGATCCAAACCTTTTGATTGCGCCTGCGAACGGACAAGTCTGATGCAACGTTGCAAATCCTGCCACGCAGTTAAATGCTTAGCTAGCGGAGCCGCCGGACGAGGCGTGCGATACATCATTGTCACAACCGCCATGCCCTTTTCGTTTAAAAATCTTCTCATTGGTGCCACTTCAAACCACTCTGGGCTATTACTCATATAAGAACCACCCGAATAGATAATCTGTATGGCTTTAGTAGTCAAATTAGAAGGAATATACCATTCTAAATAAGGAATATTTTGTTTCTTCTGAAAATCTGGAATTTTGCCTTTGGGCCAAAGATTTTCTTTGGAGTATTTTGATTTATCATGATAATCTACCGCATAACGTTTATCAAGTTCCTCCTCAGGCTTTACCTTACCAAGGAAACCTAATTGGGTTAAGAACTCTAACGCCCTATCAAACCACCTATCGTACGAAGCAACATTTTCAATCTTCTCCAAGTCGCCCCAAAAACCATGACCACGATCTGCAAATAAATGCAACTCTGCAGGTACCTTGCGCTTCCTCAACTGGCGATATACACGTGTTGAAGCAAGTGGCGAATATATATCAGCACTACCGTGAAACATACACATTGGTGCTGTTTTTTCGTCAAACTTAAACACAGAATCAAGCTTCGCCCAATATCCATCGCGGGAGTTAGGTGTCCCTAGTCCATCAGTTAATGCATATGCAATAGCACCAGTTATCGCGAAATTAATATGACATGAAACATCATCTAGAGTATCGATTTTTTCATATGCTGCGCTTTGGGAGGACGTTGCCAACAATGTCGCAAGATGCGACCCTGCAGACATTGATATTGTGCCTATTTTCTCTGGATCAAAGCCTCGATTTGCAGCCTGAGATCTCACTAGTCTTACAGCTCTTTGCCCATCTGCCCATGCGGACTTATAAAACTCTAGCCCTCCTTTCGGGCGAGGAGTTCTATAAACTAAATTTACACATTGAAAACCAGCCTTCGTAAATTTATCTGCGAAAATTTTAACTAAACGAACATCACAACAACTATTATAACCGCCGCCTGAAATAAGTATCATACATACTCCATTTGGAGCAGAAGGCTTTTCACACCATTCAAGATACGGATATTTGTTATTACCTTCCTCTGATGTCATCTTCGCTAGCTGGTGGGCTTGAAAATATGGCATAGCCCCTTCTGGCCAAATAAACTGGCGAGCTTGAGCAAAAGCTGAAAACGCAATAAAAAGTTGAATTATGAAAACAAGCTTCTTCATTAATTGGAACCTTTCTTTATGAACTCAAGCCACCTTTGAGCATCTTTAGGCCAGGCGTCCGTCTGACGGCCAACGGTTCTTGCCCCATAACCGTGGCCACCATTTTCATAAATCCATGCAATTGATTTAACACCTACACGGCGAAGAGCATGATCATACCCTATCGCAGTCTCAATCTTGCAAAAATCATCTAAAGACTGCGCGATGAACGCTGGAGGAGTTTGCGCGTCAACAGCATATTCTGGTCTAAGCTTAAGCCCCTTCCAACGTTTTCTCGTTGTCGTTGGGTCTTTGCGGTACTGCAAATCCCAAGGATATATCAAAAGTTGGAAATCTGGGCGACACGACAAATCGTCAGCATCATCCACTCTTGAATAGAACTTCTTCTGCCAATTTGTCGCTGTGCGAGCTGCGAGATTTGCGCCAGCAGAAAAACCGATAACACCAATACGCGACTTATCAATGCCATACTTATGGGCATCTCTTCTAAGTAGTCTTATTGCACGCTGTGTATCACAAAGCGCGGCATCTCTTTGGTCTGGCGCACGATATAAAAGAACGGCAGCAGAAAAACCTATTGAATTTAGCCACTGCGCAACTTCTGTGCCTTCTTTATTCCAGCCTAGACGCATATACCCACCACCAGGCAAAATAACAACCACTGGTTTAAGTCCCTTGCCTTTAGCAGGGAAGAATGTGAAAAAAGGGTCGTTAATATCGGTAACTACTAAGTTGCGCTGCCATAATTCATGCTCCTGAAATCTAATTGGTGCGTCACTTATTTTAAAAGGAACCTTACCTTCAGGCCAAAGTTTAGTTTCTAACGCTTTATCGTGCGCCCACAACTCTTCGATAAGAGCCTTTCTAATTGCTGGAGTATTCGTTACTGCACAATATTTTACTGGATAACGCTTTGCCTTAGCTACCTCTTCAACTGTTGCTAAAGACGCTGAAAGATTTAATGTAACACATAATGCAGCTAAGCTAAATAAAGTATATCTCATAACCAACCTTTCTTATTTTTATCGCTGGCGATAAAACAAAACACCACCAGCAATGCCGAAAATAACATACGGAATAAACGCTGAAAGAATTGGATTAATATAGCCAGTCTGCGCGACAACCATACAAATTATCGTTAGCGCGTAAAAAGCAAAAAACAGGCCTATCGCACCTATAACACCTTTAAAAACACTTTGTCTACCACTAGCCACACCTGCAGGAATAGCGAAAAGTGTAATGATAACACACGCAAAAGGCGAAAGCAAACCCGCCCAAGCATCATGAAGATATTCGCGTCTACGCTCTTGCGTAAGGTTCGAGTGACGGCTTAAATACCTAAACTTGTCTTTAACTGAATTATATAGCCACGAGCGATTTTGCGCCATAATATCAGATGGTGTTTCTGTGAAATTTGTAAATGACCTTGTCTTAAGCCCATCTAACTCTGGCGTAGGAGATGCGATTTCTGCGCCACTTACATCGTAATGTTGCACAACAACATCTGAAAACCACCACTCATTATCAAGCCATCGAGCCTCTTTAGCAGTTATACTTAAAAGTCGTGTAGCGTGACCAGGGCGATCAACGACAACCTTCACATCTTTAAAAACGCCAAAAGCACTAACCCCACCAACATTCCAAGTGCGTCCATTTTCTTTATCACGAAACGTAAGGTTAAGATTAATATCTACTTTTTCAGAATTAAACTTTTCACTCCTTAGACATTTTGCCCATTGCGCTCTCTCAGGAACATAAGACTCTCCGACCCAGGCAACAAAGCCCGCCATAAGAAAAGAAACGAAAAGTATTGGCCTTACAATAACAAGAAAGCCTACTCCACTAGCACGCATGGCTATTAACTCACTATGCCTGCAAAAGTTCCACATCGTATAAAGCGTTGCTAACATAAGAGCAGGAGGAGCCAACCATTTAAAATGAGGAGCTAAATATGCACAAAAATAATGCACAACAACAGAAAACGGCAAATCTGCCTCAGCTAATCTTGAAAACGAACCAAAAAGTTCAAAAAGAACGTATATAGAAAGAAAACCCGCCATACAATAAATTAGCGGAACTATAAACTCCTTTAGGATGTATCGCGTTAAAATTTTCATTTCTTCATCCGCTTATGTGTTGGCGAAAATCAAGTAGGACAACTAGTAAGCCTACTTTGACTAAGAATATCAATAAGATTGAAAGTCACCGATCAGCCTCTCCGGGAGATGATTTCTTTAACCTTTAAAACAACCTTCTCTACATTCCAAGGATAGAACATCGCATACATCCCGATGATTGCACCAATATAAAGAAGTACTGAAACAATCTGTATAGGCGCAAAACCACTCTCTGGTAAGTTTGGACGAATAAACTTAAATAACTCAGCAGGCGCAAGCATTAAAAGCGCAGCTATTGAACGCGTAAAGAGATATGCACGCATCCAAATGTAAGTTAAATATGTAAGAATGGCAGCCATTACGTACGGCTGAAAAGGAAAACGCTTTAAAAAAGCATCAAAAACAGCAATGCCAATATTGTCGCACTCGTATGCAGTCCAAAACCAGGCTACAGCCGAGAGTAAAAACACAACTGTATTTTTTATTATTTTATTGCTCATCGGCTAAAAAAATGGAGGTGGGAAGCGGAGTTGAACCGCTGTAAGCGGATTTGCAGTCCGCGACCTAACCGCTCGGCCATCCCACCTGTTCGTTTAGTGATTGGTAGTATATCAAATATTCTATTCATAGTCAACAACTTCATCTGCCTAATCTTTTTGTATTATCAGATGACGAATTTCTTGACGATGTTCTGCCAGATTTCATTTGACGAAGACGCTCTGCGCGCTTATCTAGGGCTTCACTTGTACCAGCGCGCTTTTGCGCATTTGCCTCAACATCCTCTGGCTCATTTAGAGATATTTGAACACGAACGAAATCTAAAAATTCTTTAGCGTATTTCTCTCTCATTGATCTATATGTCTCGCGTGGGCTAGAAGCTTTTTTAGCGATTCGCTTAATTTCTCTGATTTTCGTATCCCACTCTTTTTGTAGGCGCGTAGCCTTACGCTCCGTCATAATAAAAATTTCTTTATCACCGCTATAAGAAAACGGCACTCGCCAACCTTTTACTAAATCACCTTCTTTTAAAGTATTTTCTTCAGTAGGTGCAACAAGTCCATTTTCAGGATCAACCTTGTAAACAGATGCTCGCGCCTCTGGGCGGCCTTTGTTCTCTACCTTCATTACATTCATCATAAATGTCATCTGTTTAAGCTTTTCAATTTTTTCTTGAATACTCTCACGAGATGGATAATCTCCTACTCGTTTTTCGTCTTGGATAGCAATAAGATCAAAAAACACTAGAGCCGAACGACTTGATGCTGCTTTCCAAAGTTCCAGCCAACGAGGATCTTCGCAGTCAAAATCAAAATTCCTATCAATAGATTTCTCAATACTTACGTGTTCTGCCGCCTTAAAGGAAACTTGCCTTAGCGCATCGTCACAATAACGCTTTAGTTCACGCTTAAGTTCTTCAGCCTGCCTATCAGCAATACGCTTCTCCTCTCGCTCGCGACGAATACGCTCCTGCTCTGCCAATCTGCGAGCACGCTCTTCTTCACGAGCCTTTCTATCGCGTTCTCTTTGAAGCTCCTGTTCTTTGCGCTTAGCTTCACGCTCTGCCTCGCGCTCTGCTAATTGCTTTTCGCGAAGTTCCTTTTGTTTCTTCAAACGTTGCTGTTCTATGCGCTCAGCTTGTCTTGCTTCTTCCTCAAGGCGTGCCTTGCGAGCTGTAAAAGCGTCAAAGCCAAACTTACCGGCAACTAATAATGCGATAATAATAACACCTAAAATACAATACGAAATTATCGCCTTTTGTTTCTTTGAAGACTCTGCTTGCCTGGCCTCTTCGCGGGCCTTGTTTATATCAAATCTTGCTCCTACCGCCATAACTTATCTCCTTATAAAATCTCAATATTTTTTTATTTCTTCTTGAAGCTTTTTTCTGGCTTCTTCATTAGGTGCTAACACATATCCTCTAAGTTGATATGGCACCCACTTGTTTGTCCATGAGACATCTTCAAACGGTTGATTAAAGAGTTTCAAATTAGGCATTACATCATCTGTAGTACCCATCCTGCCATCTGGACCTCTTGAAAAGAGAACAGGATACCCTCCTTCTGGACGCGTTTCATAAACATACGCCCGCCCCCAAGGATCCGGATTTAACTTGTTGATATAAGGACCAAACCAACCTCGTTTTTGCGGAGTAATCGCGGCAAGCGCCTGTAGTCCTTCGTCATCAGAGGGATACTCTCCGACATGAAACTTATATCGCCCTAACGCAATACACAAAGCATCAACCGACTCACGCGCTTTGATATCAGCCCTAGCTGGACCCTTATTGCGACCACCTTTACCTGCAACAGAAAGGACTAACGCCCCAATAAGCGATAATGCAATTATAATTACGAGATAAAACGCTGGCCCCTTTTTAAAAGCCGGTTGAGAATTCAACCCCATCTCTATGCGATTAGCCTCATACTGGCGACGAATTGCCTTTATCGCCGCAACTCGCTTACGCTTGTCAGGGCTCTTCGCAGGAAACTTCTTTCGAAGCGCTTCGTAATCAATTTTTCCGCATTTCATCGTTTAATTAAACACCGGCGGAAAATCCACTCGCAGGCAATCAGTCGCCATTCGACCTCGACGCCTTCGGGCCCGCAAGTTTCAGGGATAATCCGCCGGCAAAGTGAGTATTTCGCACCCGTCATCAGTTATTGCAACTGTATGTTCGAAATGTGCTGACAACGAACGGTCACGGGTGACGACTGTCCAGTTGTCATCGAGAACAAGAGTCTTCTCGCCTTTTTTAGTCATTGTTATCATTGGCTCTATAGCAAGAGTCATACCTGGTTTTAAGATAGTACCCTTGCCAGGTTTGCCGTAATTTGGCACATCAGGCTTTTCATGAACCGTGCGCCCTACACCATGGCCAATCCAATCGCGCACAACACCAAACCCAGCATCAAGCGCAACCTTTTCAATGGCAGCGCCAATATCACCGGTATGCGCACCTGGGCACGCCGCTGCAATGCCTGCCGCAAGGCAAGCCTTGGTCGTTTCTACTAAGCGCAATACCTCTGGATCCGTCACGCACAAAGCAACAGTACGCGACGAATCACTATTAAAGCCATTTTTAAAAACACCGATATCGGTCTTTACTAAATCACCAGGCTTTATCACCCTATCGTAGCTAGGGATGCCGTGAATAACTTCATCATTAATCGAAACGCACAAATTCCCAGGAAAGCCAGCATACCCCAAAAAGCTTGCTTTAAGCGAATGCTTCTTGCAGTATGCTTTAGCTATCTCATCAATCTCACCAGTTGTCACACCAGGAGCAACCGCTGCAGCGCAAAGGTCTCTAACCTCTGCGCCATAGCGGCATGTATCGCGCATTATCGCGATTTCACTTTTCGATTTGATATCAATCTTCACGATTCTAGAGTATTACATCGCGGCTTTGAAAGCCTCAGCATTTTTCTCTGGGCCTTGATCGCCGTCAATGCGCTTAAGAAGACCTTTTGCCTCATAGAATTCAATAAGCGGCTCTGTTTGGCGATGATAGACGACGAGACGATCTTTTACTGTTTCGGGATTATCATCCTTGCGAATACTAAGAGCTTCGCCGCAGTTATCGCAAATACCTTCTACCTTTGGAGGAAGCGCTTTGATATGATAGCCAGCCTTGCACTTAGGGCAAGTACGGCGACCGGCGATACGGTCGGCAATAATCTCATCTGGAACATCAACGAGCACTGCGCTACGAATTTCTGCTCCGGTCTTTTCTAGAATTTCAGCTTGAGCGACGTTGCGTGGGAAGCCATCAAGAAGCATGGTGACATCGCCAGTAGTCTCAGCAAGCACGTCCTTAATCATTTGTGCGATAAGAGCATCAGGCACGAGCTCACCCTTTTCCATAAAGGCCTTGGCTTCAAGACCTGCGCTTGTGCCTTTAGCAACGGCGCCGCGGAGCAAGTCTCCAGAAGAGACGTGCTTCAAGTTATCATTTTCGGCCGCAAGACGACTTGCGATCGTACCCTTCCCCGAACCTGGGGCACCTAGAAGTATTACTATATCCATAATGTGGTGTATTATATCATATTTTCTAGGAATCGCACGCAAATACTTATATAAAAATACGTGTAGAAAACCAATAACAACTCTTAACAACACAAAATCGTCCTACAAAAAATGCTCTATTTGATTGAAATTCTTATACCCAATCTCTGCGTGAAAACCAAACACATTTCTTATGCCCTTGTGATACGGAGTTAAATGTTCAACTGAAAACTTTGCAGCAACTTCTGGTGGTGCTATTTTATACTTCTCAGCATATGATTTATCAAAAAAAGGAAGTGTTTTACAAAAGAAAACATCATCACCCATTATCGTCCAAAAATACGGAAGATACTTCCAAAACTTCTCATACCTCATTGCTGCTGCGCAACAAATATCATGCGACCTCAACGAGAGCCCGCCATTTCCAACAGGATATCTTTTAGGTGAATAAAAATCATACCAAACACTTCTTCCTCCCCATGGCGCACCAATATAATCATACTTTCCTAGAAAGTCGCCTAAATTACTTCCAGTTACAATACCATCAGGCTGAATCATAAGAATGTATTCAGTAGAAAACCGATGATAAATATTTGAGATAATGTCTATGCATAAACTTTTAGGTGATCCTACTATCAGTTTTTCCTCTACTTGAAGCGAAATAGAATATTTATCGCAAAACTTTTTTATTAAATCAGTTGCCTTATTGACTACCAATACAGAATTAAGCACTCCCAATTTATCAAAGGCACTTAAAAAAGAATGTTCAACTCTATAAAACTCTCTATCTAACCTTGCATCATCATAAAAATAATACTGCACAGCAGTAACATTAGCATAATCACTCCCAGAAAAACCACGTTCTCTAAGCCAAATAAGTTCTTTTTTTTGATATTGAGCTAACATTACTTAATTCCTTGGTGTAATCACAATCTAAAAAGAATCGGGCAACATTTCTCTAAAATCTTACCGATCAATGTAATCGCCTTAATTAAGCAAG